>NZ_KB892101.1:0-164876 GCF_000373665.1 Streptomyces sp. BoleA5 | reverse complement strand
GTACTAATAAGCCGAGGGCTTGTCCATAGGTTGCTCGCGTCCACTGTGTAGTTCTGAAACAACGAACCCCGGCCCCCCGTTTTGGTGGGGTGGTTGGTGCCGGTTTGTTGGTTTCATAGTGTTTCGGTGGTCATAGCGTTAGGGAAACGCCCGGTTACATTCCGAACCCGGAAGCTAAGCCTTTCAGCGCCGATGGTACTGCAGGGGGGACCCTGTGGGAGAGTAGGACGCCGCCGAACAAATATTGAGCCCCGGCTCCCGAGTTTAATCACTCGGGAGCCGGGGCTTTTTTGCGTACGATCGCGGTATGAGCAGCTACACGATACGTCCCTCCCACCCCGACGAATGGCGCGCGCAGCGGGCTCTGCGGCTGGAGGCGCTCAAGGATCCCGCCGCGGCCCTCGCCTTCGTCAACACCCATGACACCGAGGCGGCGTTCGACGACGAGGTGTGGCGGCAGCGGGCGCAGACCCAGTCGTTCATCGCGGAGGACGAGGCCGGCGAGCGGGTCGCCAATGTGGCCGTACTCGTCGAGACGGGCGAAGAGTTCGACGTCCCCCAGACGCATCTGGTCGGCGTGTACGTGCGGCCGGAGTTCCGGGGCGGCGGGCTGGCCACGGAGTTGCTGGGCGCGGCGATCGCGTGGTCGTGGGAACTGCCCGAGGGCGTGCGGCGGGTGCGGTTGTGGGTGCACGAGGACAACCACCGCGCACAGGCCTTCTACAAGCGGCTCGGTTTCGTCAGGACGGGGAGGGCGATGGCGTTCCCGCTGGATGAGTCGCAGACCGAGTACGAGATGGAGCTGAAGCGGCCGTAGGGCGTGGCGCTAGGGCAGGCGCACGGCGTCCGGGACCTCGTCGAGCAGGGCCGGGGGCTGGGTGCCGAGGACGAGGCGGGCGTCGGCGCGGTGCCAGAGCGGGCCGCGCCAGTGGTCGCGGGCCTGTTCTGGGGACCGCAGCACGGCCAGGGTGGGCAGGCCTGCGGCGCTGCCGGTGGCCAGCAGATCGGGGAGTTCCGGGATCGGCGCGAGGGCGGCGATGTCGTCCAGCACGAGGGTCATTGGTGGGTCGAGCCGACCGGAGGATGACCCTGCGGCCATGCGCCGGCCGTGCTCGACCACGCTGGAGACGAGTGCGGTGAGCAACGGCATCGCACCCGGGTGGGTTCGCGGGTCCTCGTTCGGCTCGCCCACCACATAGAGCGTGCCCAGATCCGTGAGGAATGACTCCAGTTCGAGGCCGTCGGTGCGTCCCGGATTGCAGGCGTCCCGGATGTGGACGGAGTTGAGGGACTCCAGGGCGCGGTGGACGAGGGCCTGGGCGGCGTCGCGGCGGTGGGTGTGGGCGTGGAGGACGGACTCGAGCTCACCGCTCCAGCCCGAGGCCGCCTTGGGATGCGTGCGCAGGATGCGGACGGCGTCCTGGCCCGAGCTTCCGCCCGCCCAGCGGTGCACCTGGCGGAACGGCTGGCCGTCGACGGCGGCCGCGTGCAGCCAGCAGCGCAGGAGGGTCTCGGCGGCGTCGAACATCGCGGCGTCGGCCGCGGCGCGGGGCCGCACCGGGAACAGCAGGGCGCGGGCGCGCGTGACGGCGGTGGGGACGTCCGCGCAGCCCGAGTGCGGTGCCCAGCGGAGCCGGGCCGGGGTGTCGACCAGGTGGGCCGGGTCGTAGACGTGGACCGGGCCGAGCTTGGCGCGGTTGCCGACGGTCTGGTGGAAGGTGTCCGGATCGGCGGTGGTCACGAGGACCGGGCCGGCCGCGTTGAGTACGGCCGGCTGGACGAGGCGCTTGCCCTTGTCGCTGCGGAGGGCCGCGAACGCCGCGTAGGTGCGGGTGAGTTCGTGATCGGTGGTGACGGAGGGACCCGCCGGACCGGCCGTGGGCGCGGCGGCAGGGCCCACCGGTACGGATTGGGGCTCGGGGACGACCGCCGTTGGGGCCTCCACGGGCCGCTGCGGGGCCTGGCGGGGCCGGACCGGGGTCTCGGGCTCCACGGCCGCCTCCGCGGCCTTCAGGGCGGCCGTACGGCGCGCGGCGTGGCGCAGCCGGGTGCGGGCGATGACGCCCATCACGAAGACCGTGAGGACGAAGAGCACCATCAACTGCCCGATGAACACGCCCCAGAACAGCCCGGATCCGGGCAGCCCCTCGGGCGGGGCGGGTCGCCAGGCCCCGGCGATGTCGTGGGGTTCGGCGATGAGGTGGCGCATGGCCACGGGGGTGCGGGTGAAGTGGACCTCGGCGGGCCACGCCCCGTGGGAGACGAGACCGGCTATCCCGGTGCCCGTCCACACCAGGATGGTCATTCCGAGCAGGAAGCCCATGATGCCGAGGATCAGCCCGTCCGGGATCCCGCCCTCGCGCTCCTGCCCGTGGTGCTGCGCTCTCGCCATGGTGAGGTCCCCGTTCAGGCCACCGCGTCGTCGGCCAGTTGCTTGTCGAGGGAGACCCGCGGCTGGTCGTACCCGTCCGTTCCGTCGTCGTCCGAGGCCTCGGTCATGGCGCGGTCGGTGTAGACCAGCGGCCGCTCGCTCTCGGTGATGAGGTGCTTGACGACCTGCACGTTGCCGTTGACGTCCCAGACGGCGATGCCGGGGGTGAGGGTGGGGATGATCTCCACCGCCCACCGGGGCAGGCCGAGCACGCGGCCGGTGGCGCGCGCCTCGTCGGCCTTCTGGGCGTAGACGGTACGTGTCGAGGCCATCTTGAGGATCGCCGCTGCCTCCTTCGCGGCGGCTCCGTCCACCACGTCGGAGAGGTGGTGGACGACGGCGACGAAGGACAGGCCGAGACGGCGGCCGAACTTCAGGAGTCGCTGGAAGAGCTGGGCGACGAACGGGCTGTTGATGATGTGCCAGGCCTCCTCGACCAGGAAGATCCGTTTCTTCCGGTCGGGGCGGATCCAGGTGTGCTCCAGCCAGACGCCGACGATCGCCATGAGGATCGGCATGGCGATGGAGTTGCGGTCGATGTGGGACAGGTCGAAGACGATCAGCGGGGCGTCGAGGTCGATGCCGGCGGTCGTCGGGCCGTCGAACATGCCGCGCAGGTCGCCGTCGACGAGCCGGTCCAGGACGAGGGCGACGTCCAGGCCCCAGGCGCGGACGTCCTCCAGGTCGACGTTCATCGACTCGGCGGAGTCGGCCATGGGGTGCCGCAGCCGGTCCACGATGTCGGTGAGGATCGGCTGGCGGTCGGTGACCGTCTCGTGGACGTAGGCGTGGGCCACCTTGAGCGCGAAGCCGGAGCGCTCGTCCAGGCCGCGGCCCATCGCGACCTCGATGATCGTGCGGAGCAGCGCGAGCTGGCCCGTGGTGGTGATCGCCGGGTCGAGCGGGTTGAGCTTGATGCCCCCGTCGAGGGCCGCCATCGGGTCCAGGCGGATGGGAGTTATTCCGAGGGCCTTGGCGATGAGGTTCCATTCGCCGACGCCGTCCTCGCCCTGGGCGTCCAGGACGACGACCTGGCGGTCGCGGAAGCGCAGCTGCCGCAGGACGTAGGTCTTCTCCAGGGCGGACTTGCCGTTGCCGGACTCGCCGAGGACCAGCCAGTGGGGGGCGGGGAGTTGCTGCCCGTACAGCTGGAACGGGTCGTAGATGTAGCCCTTGCCGGAGTAGACCTCGCGGCCGATGATCACGCCCGAGTCGCCCAGGCCGGGCGCCGCGGTCGGCATGTAGACGGCCTGGGCCTGACCCGTGGAGGTGCGGACGGGGAGCCGGGTGGTCTCCACCTTGCCGAAGAGGAAGCTGGTGAAGGCGTCGGTGAGCGCTGCGAGGGGGTCCAGCATGGGCATGGGTGGAGCGCCTCCTCGGCGTCAGCGGTCGTCGCGCCCGGGGCGCAGGCTCCGGCGTGGCATCGTTGTCCCTGTCGTCCTTCCCATTAGCGCCGTCCCTGGAGACGGAGCGTCAAGTGCGCACAGGCGCATGGTGCTACCTCCCGGCCCCTCAGCGGCGGATGCCGGTCGCGAACGGGAGCGTGTTGACGAATGCCCGGTGGTGCTCCCGGTCGCACCACTCCAGCTTGAGGTACGACTTGCCCGCCGAGGCGCGGATCGTGCGCTTGTCGCGGGCCAGTGCCTCCGGGGAGCGGGAGGAGACCGTGATGTAGCCGACCAGGTTCACTCCCGCCGCGCCGGAGGCGAGGTCCTCGCCGCGCTGGTCGATGCGGGAGTGGTGGGCGATGTCGCGGGGGTCGACGACGCGGTTCATCTTGGCGGCGCGGCTGGCCTCGGCGTCGTCGTTGGTCTTCTCGGTGAGCATGCGCTCGATGGCGACGTCGGTCGGCTCGAGGTCCATGCAGACCGCGACGGTGCGGATCACGTCCGGGGTGTGGACCAGCAGCGGTGCCATGAAGTTGACGCCGACGGGGGTCAGCGGCCACTCCTTGACCCAGGCCGTGGAGTGGCACCAGGGGGCGCGGGTCGCCGACTCGCGGGTCTTGGCCTGGAGGAAGGTGGGCTCGGTGGCGTCCAGTTCCGCGGGCCAGGCGTTGCGGCGGGTCATCGCCTGGATGTGGTCGATCGGGTGGTCCGGGTCGTACATGGAGTGGATGAGCGACGCCAGCCGCGCCTGGCCGAGCGGCTGGCGGACCCGGATGTCGGCCTCGGTGAGACGGGCGCAGATGTCGGTGAGCTCGCGGGCCATGACGGCGGCGATGCCGGCGTCCTTGTCGAGGGTCTTGCGGCCGCCGCCCGCGGCGCGGGCGATGGTGCTGCCCTCGGCGGCGAGTTCGCGGCTGTAGTGCATGCACGCGACGAGGTAGGCGCGGTGCTGCTCGGACGAGGTCGACACCATCGACTGCAGCTGGTCGTAGGAGTCCTTGAGCCACTGCTCGGCGCGGTCGTCGCCGCGCTGGGCGACGTCCTTGGCGTGGGCGTCGGGGTCGGCGGGCAGGGTGCGGGCGAGCATCTGGAGCCGGGTGACGAAGCCGTCCCCGTTGGCGACGTGCTTGAGCAGGGTGCCGAAGCGCTCGACGAGGGCCTCCTGGTCCTCGCTGTCGCGCAGGCCCACGCCGGGGCCCTCGATCTCGATGGCGGCGGTCACGGTGCGCCGGTCCACGTGCAGGAGCACGGCGATCTCGTCCGGGCCGAAGGGCGCCGACAGCCAGGTGATGCGGCCGATGCCGGGCGGCGACCCGATCTCCACCTCGCGGCCGTCGAGCCGGGTGCCGGCCTCCGCGGCCGCGGAGCGGTACGCCGCCGAGGAGCGCAGCGTACGGCGGTAGCTGCGGTTGATCTCGAACCAGCGGTAGAAGGTGCGGCGCCGGTACGGCATGTAGACGGCGGCGAAGGCGAGCAGCGGCCAGCCTGTCAGGCCGAGGATGCGCAGCGGCAGTACGGGGATCAGCAGGCCGCACATCATGCCGAGGAACGCGCCGGCGATGATCAGGGTGATCTCGCCGGTCTCGCGGTTCTTGCCGACGATGGCGTTGGGACGCGCCTTGCCGATCAGGTACGTGCGGCGTTGCTGCGGTGGGGCGTAGGGCTGGGACGTCACCGGCTTTCGCCTCCTGCTGTCTTGCTGGGCCCGCCGCCGTTGCCGCGGTCAGGGTTCGTGCGCGGCGCGGGGGCCGGTGCCGGGGCGGTGCCGTTGCGGCTGCTGTGGGCGGCGATGCCGCTGGGTACGGCGTTCGCGGGCTGTGCGCCGCCGCCCGTGGCCTGCTCCTGGGGGCCGCCGCGGGTGCTGTGCGTCTTGATGCCCTGCTTCACCAGCGCGGCCGGGGAGGAGATGACGGCGGCGGCCTGGGACTCGGCGCTCGCCTTGCGGTTGTTGCGGAGGCTGGCCACGTCGTCGCCGAAGCCGGGGACGAAGCGGTAGATCATCGCGCTGGCGAAGATGGCCAGCAGGATGATGGCCAGACCGGACACGACGGCGCCGAACGCGGTGGGCCCGTCGGAGCCGCTGAGCGCGCCCGCGAGGCCGAGCACGACGACGATCACGGGCTTGACCAGGATCACCGCGATCATGATCCCGGCCCAACGGCGCACGTGATGCCACATGTTCTTGTCGACCAGGCCCGAGTACACGGCGGTGCCGAGCAGGGCGCCGACGTACAGCAGCGCGGCGCGGATGACGAGTTCGAGCCAGAGGACGCCGGCGGCGAGCACGGACACCAGGGAGACCACGATCAGCATGATCGGGCCGCCGCCGATGTCGGAGTCCTTGGTCAACGCGTCCTGGAACGAGCCGAAGAAGGTGTCCGTGCTGGCGGACGTGCCGGAGGCGATGACCTCCGTGATGCCGTCGGTCGCCGACACGACGGTGTAGAGGATCAGCGGCGTGAAGGCGGAGGCGATCACGGTGAGCCAGAGGAAGCCGACGGCCTCGGTGAGGGCCTCCGTGAGCGGCACCCCGCGCACGGCGCGCTTGGCGACGGCCAGCAGCCACAGCAGGAGCGTGAGGAAGGTGGATGCGGCGAAGACGACGGCGTACTGGGTGAGGAACGCCTTGTTGGTGAAGTCCACGGCGGCGGTCTTGTTGACGGCGTCGGAGAGGCCGTCGATGACCCAGGCGGCGGCGTCGGCGCAGCCGCGCGCGAGCGAGTCCAGGGGGTCGAGCGAGTCCGCGACGGACGGGGTGCGGCCGGAGCCCCCCTCGCAGTAGTCGCGGGCCTGCCCCACGATCAGGTCGCACGCGTTGTTGCTGCCGCTCGGGCTGGGCGTGGGGCTGGGGGCGGCCGTCGCGCGGGACGCGGCGAGGACGAGGGCCGTCTGGGCGGCCGTGAAGAGGGCGGTCAGGGACAGCGCGCGGCGCCGGTGGCTACCTGGCATACGTGAAACCTCCGTATCCCTGAACCGCGTTGGCGATCTCGTCGGCACCGGCCGCACGGTTGTCGCCGTTGACGGGCGCGGGGCCCTCCTTCTGACTGGACCTCTCGATTCTCCAGTCCCCGTCAACCCAGACGAGTTGCTCGGTGATGGTGAACCAGGTCTGGCTCACGGGCTTCGTCGAGCCCTCGCCGGCCAGGCCGACGAGGCCGGTGCTCCACACTTCGACGGTCGCGGCGTTCCTGGAGAAGTCCGTCACACGGGTGCCCACGGGGACCGTGCGGGAGACGAACGTGTAGCCGTCCGGGACGCTTCCGTCCTCGCCGAGCCCCACGTTGGCGAGGAATCCGGGCGAGTAGGCGCGGTCGAGGTCGCCCTGGAGGCGGTCGGCCACCTCGGGGGCGTGGATCGCGGCGACGATCGCGTGACGGCGGGCCGCGTCGAACATCCCGTCCGAGCCGAGCGCCACGGCGTAGTTCGCGGCGGCGGACTGCGCGCCCTGGTCGGTGCGGGCGTACCCCGTAGGGATGCCCGCGTTCTTGCCGTCCACCGGCTTCGTGCCGGTGGGGGATGTGGGCTGGGAGCGGGCGCCGTTGGAGGTGCCGCCCTGGCCGCCGCTGCCGGGGGAGCCGGAGGGGGAGCCGCCGCCGCGGTTGGCGAAGGCGATGGCGGCGATGAGGAGCACGACGACGCCGACGACCGTGACGAGGCTGCGGCTGGAGCGCTGCGGACGGCGGGCGGGGCCGCCCGTGCCGGGCGGGGGCTCGGGGAGACGGGTACGGGTCGGGGGGCCGTCCTGGCCGAGGCTCATCGGGGGCTCGCCCCCTCGGGGGTCATCGGGTGAGTGGGCATCAGCAGACAGCCTCGGGTGGGGTGCGGGGCCGGGACGGGCCCCTTGGGGACAGTGCGCGGGGGATGGTGCGGAGTCCGACGCGTGGTCGCTAGACCGCCATCCCGTAGACGATGGTGAAGAGCGTGCCGAGGGAGCCGATGATGAACACGCCGGTCAGGCCGGCGATGATCAGTCCCTTGCCCTGCTCCGCACTGAAGGTGTCGCGGAGCGCCGTCGCTCCGATGCGCTGTTTCGCCGCGCCCCAGATCGCGATGGCCAGGCAGAGCAGGATCGCCACTGCCATGACCACCTCGATCATGACGCGTGCTTCGTTCCCCAGGGAACCGAAAGGCCCCCAGTCCGGGGCGATACCACCGATGATGGTGTTGATGTCGCCCTTCTCGGCTGCCAGGAACATGAGAACTCACCACCACGCTAGATCAGTTGACGTCCTCGCCGGGGCGCAAGGAGCCAAGGTCTATCTTGGCGGAGGATGCCGCCGTCGTATGTCGACTCGGCGACTTTCTCAGCCGATTCCCCAATGTGATCCGGGCCGCAACCGTCAGACTGGACACACTGGCGTGCGATCCGGTGTTCGATGAGACTTTGTTGACTACTCTGTGTATCACGGTGGTGAGCGGAGGGCAACGATTGGCGGCGCTGCGGGTGGGGATGCTCCCCAGGGCCTGGCGCACCGTCACCTTCCGTGCCGGGCAGGGTGATGTGACGAAGGGGTGGGGCGGGTGACGGCGGCTTCGCGGACCGCGCGGAAGGCCTGGCTGGTGTCGGGGGTCGTGGGCGGCCTCTTCATGTCGTTCGTCATGCTGCTCGTCGTCGGCACGTACCTGGTGGCGGCGAAGCTGACGGGCGGGGGCGGGGCGGTGACGCTCGCCAGGGGGGCGGTGCCGGCGGCGTACCAGGACCTGGTGCAGAAGTGGGGGAACCTCTGCGACGCCATCGACCCGGCGCTGCTGGCGGCCCAGCTCTACCAGGAGAGCGGCTGGAACCCGAGGGCGCAGAGCGCCGCTCAGGCGCAGGGGATAGCGCAGTTCATCCCCGGCACGTGGGCGTCGCACGGTGTGGACGGCGACGGTGACGGCGACCGCGACGTGTGGGACCCGGCGGACGCCATTCCCTCGGCGGCCTCGTACGACTGCGAGCTGGCCCGCTACGTCAAGGACGTCCCGGGCGATCCGACGGAGAACATGCTCGCCGCCTACAACGCGGGCGCGTACCGGGTCATCCGGTCCGGCGGGGTGCCGAGGATCCGCGAGACGCAGAACTACGTCCGGATCATCACGACCCTGCAGAAGAGCTTCGCGGCACCCGTGGGCCCGGTCGGGCCGTCGCGGCAGGCGGCGGGCGCGATCTACTACGCCCAGCAGAAGCTGGGGACGAAGTACCTGTGGGGCGGGAACGGCACGCCGGAGCAGGGCGGCCGGTTCGACTGCTCGGGCCTGACGAAGGCGGCGTACCACTCGGTGGGGATCGAGCTGCCGCGCGTGGCCAACGACCAGTGGAACGCCGGACCGCACCCGAAGCGGGAGGAGCTGCTCCCGGGCGACCTGGTCTTCTTCGCGTACGACCTGACGGATCCGCGGTCCATCCACCACGTGGGGATCTACGTAGGCGGCGGATACATGATCAACGCCCCCTACACGGGCGCGGTGATCCGCTTCGACAAGATCGACACCCCGGACTACATCGGGGCGACGCGGGTGACGGCGGCGGGCGCCGCGGCGGTGTGACCGTCGCCCGCCCGCCGCGGCGTCGCTGTGGGTGGACATCCCGCCCCGGCATGCGGGAACGTGTCTCCCTTCGATAACACCTTGGTGATCATCCGGTGGAGACCGGAACGCGACGTACCGTGCCGCCCGTTGGACGGGGGAGAATCGACTCCCACACGGACGTGCACGGGGGTGCGGCGGAAGACAGTTAGGGGACACCGGTGGCAGAGCTCTCGCTTGACGGCTCGAACCCCGACGTCAGCCTGCTCCGCGACATCAACGGGCTCGCCAAGGATGCCCCGCGCTGGCTGGACCGCGTGGTGGAGGTCGTCGGCGAGTACGGGCTGGTCCTGCTCATGGTCCTGATCGCCGGCTGGTGCTGGTGGCGCGTGGCGCGCCGCAGCGGTGCCGAGGCGCCGACGGCCGTGGCGGGCGTGATCTGGTCCGGGCTGGCGGCGGCGATCGCGCTGGTGCTCAACATCCCGCTGCGGAACTTCGTGGACCGGCCGCGGCCCTTCCTGGAACACAAGGGCATCGACGTCCTGGTGGAGGGGAAGACCGACTTCTCCTTCGTCAGCGACCACGCCACCTTGACGATGGCCGTCGCGATGGGCCTGTTCATGGTCAGCCGCACCTGGGGCCTGGCCGCCGTCGCCGTCGCTCTCGCCGAGGGCTTCTGCCGCGTCTACATGGGCGTTCACTACCCGACCGACGTGCTGGGCGGTTTCGCCCTCGGCACGGCCGTCGCGCTGCTGCTCGCCCCGGCCGCGCTGGCCCTGCTCACCCCGCTGACGAAGGCCGTGGCCGACTCCCGCCTGGGCGTGCTCGTGCAGGCGGCGCCCCGGGCGGAGGCCCGCCGGGGCGAGCCGTACCCGGAGCCGTCGGCGGTCGACAGGGACCTGGCCGCCTGACGGCCGCCGCCGGCGTACCTCGTCCTGGGGTCCTAGAGGGCCTGCTGGAAGGCGAACAGCCGCGTGGGGTCGTAGCGGTCCTTCAGGCGGGTCAGCTTGTCGGCGGCCGAGCCGTAGTAGGCGGTGCGCCAGTCGGTCAGTGTGGCGTCGGTGTAGTTCTGGTAGGCGGCGCCGGAGGCGTGGCGGCGCATGGCCGTGTGGAGCCCGGCGAGCCAGTTCGAGGTGCCGGGTGCCTCTATGTACTGGGCCAGGAAGCGTGAGCGCCGGTGCACGAAGGCGGTGGCCGTGGGCGAGACGCGGTTGACGGCGCCGCCGAGCGCGGTGAGCGAGACGCTGCCGGAGCCGGAGCGGAGCCCCTCCACCTGTGACAGGAGGGTCTGGATGCCGGCCGCGGAGAGCGATCGGTCGTAGAAGTCGGATCGTGCCGCGTAGGTCTCCCGGCCGAGCCGGCCGGAGGGGCTGCGGCCCGGGGTGTTGCCGGGCAGGTGGCACTGGGCGGTGCTCAGGTTCGAGCAGCCGGCGTAGGCGAGGGCCGCGTCGAGGTACGAGCGCGGGTGCAGGGAGACGGTCGTCGCGGAGGCCCCGACGCGGTCGGCGAGCCGGTCGACGGCGTTCGCGAGCCCGTCGCGCGAGGTGATGCCCACGGTGGCGATGCTGATCTGCGGGGACCCGGTGCCCGACTTGTCCAGGTGCAGTGCGGACCATATCTCGTCGGGCTGGGTGGGCCCCCACTCCTGCCAGGCGCGCAGGACGGCGGCGGCCTTGCTCCAGGGCCAGCTCAGGTAACCGGTGACGACCTGCGGGGAGGCCTGGGTGTCGAACGTCAGCCGGGTCACCACGCCGAACTGGCCGCCGCCCGCGCCGCGCAGCGCCCAGAACAGCTCCGGGTTCTCGCCGGCGCTGCAGCGCAGCACGCGGCCGCCCGCCGTGACGATCTCGGCGCCGGTGAGGCTGTCGCAGGTCAGCCCGTACGCGCGGCTGAGCACTCCGTGACCGCCGCCGAGGGTGAGGCCGGATATGCCGACCGTCGGGCACGAGCCGGCCGGCAGGGTGCGCCCGCTCGCGCCGAGCCGGGTGTAGACGTCGATGAGCTTCGCCCCGGCCCCGATGGTCGCCGTGCCGCCGGAGAGGGCCACCGAGGCCATGGAGGAGACGTCGAGGACGAGCCGGCCCTTGCCGCCGGAGTAGCCGGCGTAGGAGTGGCCGCCGTTGCGGACCGAGACGGGTACGCCGGTGCGGCGGGCGAAGTCCAGGCACTCGCGGATGTCCTCGGTGCCGGAGACGTACGCCACGGCGGCGGGGCGCTGTCCGTCGAAGCGGGTGTTGTACAGCAGGCGGGCGGTGGCGTAGTCCGCGTCGTCGGGCAGGACGAGGCGGCCGCCCAGGCTGCGGCCGAGGGCCTTCCAGTCGGGGCGCACGGTCGGCGAGGCGCTGGGTGAGGGCGTTCCGGCGGGCGTCGTGGCGGCGCCGGGAGTGCCGGGCGCCGGGCTGCCCGCGTGCGCGGGGCGGCCGCTCTCCGGGGTGCAGGCCGCGGTCAGCCAGCCCGCCGCGGCGATGCCTGCGCCGCCGCGGATCAGAGTTCGTCGGTTCAAGGTGGGGCCTCCCGCTCCGCTTCCCCGTGTGGTCGTCCGTGAGGACGGTGGGGAACGGGTGACCGGTTGCGGCCGGGGAGTGTGACGTGCGCCGGGCCGGCGTCAGCCCCGCTCGTGCTCGGACGCGTCGCGGCGGGCGCGGTCGCGGGCGCGGCGGGCCGGGCCCCGCCAGCCGCAGACGCAGGTCGCGTGCGAGAAGGCGCCCTTGTCGGAGGTGGTGGCCCGGTGGGCGGGCGGGGCCGGATCGCTGGGAGGCACGGAACAAAGCTACCGGCCGTGACGCGGTGCCCTGCACCTCGTTATGCCCCACGACGTCCGAGGCGCGGCATGGTGCGGGGGGTTGGCGGAGATGGGGCAGCTCGGCCGGGCGACTGCGGCAGTCGTGGGTCTCGGGGTGTGCGTACTGGCGGTGGCGGGGTGTTCGGCGAGCGGCGGGGCCGCCGAGGTGGACAACCTCCCGGTGGGCGCCGGGGAGACCCTGCGGCGGGCGGTGGACTTGCTGGTCGCCGAGGGCAGCTCGAGGGTGGCCACGTCGATGGAGATGGCCAGCGGTGGCACGAAGATCGCCATCAGGGGCGGCGGAACCTTCGACTACGCCGAGCGGCGCGGCAGGCTGCGGGTCGTCCTGCCGCCGGACGCGGCCGGGGACGCGGAGCACGAGCCGGTCACGGAGCTGCTGACGCCCGGTGCCCTCTACATGAAGAACCGCGGCGAGGGCGTGCCCGCCGACAAGTGGGTGCGGGTCGACACGACCCGGCTGCCGGACGGCAACCTCGTCACGGGCGGCGCGACCGATCCCCTGGTCGCCGCGGAGCTGCTGCGGGCGGCGCGGGAGGTGCGGCAGACCGGGACGCAGACCCTGGAGGGGGTGCGGGTGCGCCACTACCAGGGGGTCACTGACATCGCGGACGCCGCGCGGGTCGCCTCCCCGCTGGTACGGGCGGAGCTCGCGGCCGCGGCGGAGGGCTTCACCGTGACCCGGGTGCCGTTCGACGCCTGGCTCGACGAGGAGGGCCGGCTGCGCAAGGTGCGGCAGCGCTTCACCTTCAGCAACGGGGGCGGCGCCGGCGTACGGAGCGCGCCGGCGCAGGTCACGGTGGTCTCGACGACCGGCATGTATGGTTTCGGGGCGCCGGTGCGGGTCACCCTGCCCCGCGCGACCGACATCTACACGGGGAAGATCGTTTCTGCGACCGGCCCCTGAGGGCTTGCCGAAATGGTCCGTCCGTGTCATGCACGGACCGTGCACCGGTCCCTACGCTGGGCGGGGAGGAGGTGGTGCACGTGGCGGTGTGGCTCCTGGACCAGGACGACCAGGTCCACGTGGCCCTCGCGGAGATCGAGCTGTGCTGCGAGCTGATGATCGCGGCGTCGGCGACGACCGAGGAACGGCTGAGTTCCGAGCGCATCGACGAGGTGCTGAACGTGAGCCCCCGCGTGCCCGCGCAGGGGACCCGGCGGTCGGCAGGGGCCGGTCGCTAGCTCCGCAGCAGCCGGGCTATGGCTGCGGTGGCCTCGGCCACCTTGTCGTCGGCCTCGGGGCCGCCCTTGGCCGCGGCGTCCGCGACGCAGTGCCGCAGGTGCTCCTCCAGCAACTGCAGAGCGAAGGACTGCAGGGCCTTCGTGCCGGCCGACACCTGGGTGAGGATGTCGATGCAGTACACGTCCTGCTCGACCATGCGCTGCAGACCGCGGATCTGCCCCTCGATGCGGCGCAGCCGCTTGAGGTGCTGGTCCTTCTGTTTGGCGTAGCCGTGCTGGTGCGCCCCGTGCCCGTGGGTGTCCCCCGCGGTGTCGGCGTGCCCGGCGTCGTCCGTGGGCGACTGCGTCTGCCCCTCGGCGCCGCCGGTCTCGGTGACCGTCATGAATGTCCCTCCTGCCCCCTATACCCCGGCAGGGTATATCGTACCGAATTCGCCCCAATGTGCGAGGGTGCGCGGAGAACCCCTGCTGGGGCGCACCCGCGGCGATGAGCGACACTGTAGGACGCCGGTTAGTTGTGGCCGGATGATGCGCCTAGCATCAGTGCGACCGAAACCGATGTATTCCGAGGACTTCACGTGCGCTTTCGTCTGACCCCCAGGGAGACGAGCTTCTACGACATGTTCGCCGCATCCGCGGACAACATCGTCACAGGGTCGAAGCTCCTCATGGAACTGCTCGGGGCCGATTCGGCCACCCGCTCGGAGATCGCCGAAAGGATGCGTGCCGCGGAGCACGCGGGGGACGATGCCACGCACGCGATCTTCCACCAGCTGAACTCCTCCTTCATCACGCCCTTCGACCGTGAGGACATCTACTCCCTGGCGTCGTCCCTCGACGACATCATGGACTTCATGGAGGAGGCCGTCGACCTGGTCGTGCTGTACCAGGTCGAGGAACTGCCCCGCGGGGTCGAACAGCAGATCGAGGTGCTGGCGCGGGCGGCCGAGCTGACCGCCGAGGCCATGCCGCACCTGCGCACCATGGACAACCTCACCGAGTACTGGATCGAGGTCAACCGGCTGGAGAACCAGGCGGACCAGATCCACCGCAAGCTGCTGGCCCACCTCTTCAACGGCAAGTACGACGCCATCGAGGTGCTCAAGCTGAAGCAGATCGTGGACGTCCTGGAGGAGGCGGCGGACGCCTTCGAGCACGTGGCCAACACCGTGGAGACCATCGCGGTCAAGGAGTCCTGACCCCGGTGGAGACCTTCTCTCTGGTCGTGACCATCGGCGTCGCGCTCTTCTTCACGTACACCAACGGCTTCCACGACTCCGCGAACGCCATCGCCACCTCCGTGTCCACCCGGGCGCTGACCCCGCGGGCGGCGCTGGCGATGGCCGCGGTGATGAACCTCGCCGGCGCCTTCCTCGGCACCGGGATCGCCCACACCGTCAGCGAGGGCCTGATCGAGACGCCGCACGGGCAGACCGGCATGGCGATCCTCTTCGCCGGGCTGGTCGGGGCGATCGTCTGGAACCTCATCACCTGGTACTACGGCCTGCCCTCCTCCAGCAGCCACGCGCTGTTCGGCGGGCTGGTCGGGGCGGCGCTGGCCGGCGGCACCGGGGTCATCTGGTCCGGGGTGGTCGAAAAGATCATCCTGCCGATGTTCCTGTCGCCGGTCGTCGGCCTGGTCGTCGGCTACCTGGTGATGCTGGCCATCCTGTGGATCTTCCGCAGGGCCAACCCGCACAAGGCCAAGCGCGGCTTCCGCATCGCGCAGACCGTCTCGGCGGCCGGTATGGCGCTCGGCCACGGCCTGCAGGACGCGCAGAAGACGATGGGCGTCGTGGTGCTGGCGCTGACCATCGCCGACGTGCAGGGGGAGGGCGACGGCATCCCGCTGTGGGTGAAGTTCGCCTGCGCCGCGATGCTCTCGCTCGGCACGTACGCGGGCGGCTGGCGCATCATGCGCACCCTCGGCCGCAAGATCATCGAGCTGGACCCGCCCCAGGGCTTCGCCGCGGAGACCACGGCGGCGTCGATCCTCTACACGACCGCCTACATCTTCAAGGCGCCGATCTCCACGACCCACATCATCACCTCGGCGATCATGGGCGTGGGCGCCACGAAGCGGGTCAACGCGGTCCGCTGGGGCGTCGCCAAGAACATCGTGATCGGCTGGTTCATCACGATGCCGGCCGCGGCGCTGGTGGCGGCGCTGGTATACGCCGTGGTGCACGTGGCCTTCGGCTGAGCCGCCCACGGCCCGGCGGGACAGACACGAGGAGGAGGCGGCGGCCGGGCACCGGCCGCCGCCTCCGGCCTTTCCCCGGCCGGGACGCAAATGGGCCCGCCCCCCGGAAAGGGGGACGGGCCTTCGCCTTGCGGTGGCACCGCCATGCAGCACCGCAGGACGGCTGGGGGGCGGCTGCGGAACCTGTCAGCCGAAGCGGCCGGAGATGTAGTCCTCGGTCGCCTGGACGGACGGGTTGGAGAAGATCCGCTCCGTGTCGTCGATCTCGATGAGCTTGCCGGGCTGGCCGACCGCCGAGAGGTTGAAGAAGGCGGTGCGGTCGGAGACGCGCGCGGCCTGCTGCATGTTGTGGGTCACGATGACGATGGTGAAGCGCTCCTTGAGCTCACCGATCAGGTCCTCGATGGCGAGGGTGGAGATCGGGTCGAGCGCGGAGCAGGGCTCGTCCATCAGCAGGACCTGGGGCTCGACCGCGATGGCGCGGGCGATGCACAGACGCTGCTGCTGACCGCCGGACAGGCCCGAGCCGGGCTTGCCCAGGCGGTCCTTGACCTCGTTCCAGAGGTTGGCGCCGCGCAGCGACTTCTCGACGATCGTGTCGAGGTCGCTCTTCTTCTTGACGCCGTTGAGCTTCAGGCCGGCCGCGACGTTGTCGTAGACCGACATCGTCGGGAACGGGTTGGGGCGCTGGAAGACCATGCCGACCGTGCGGCGCACGGAGACCGGGTCCACGCCGGGGCCGTAGAGGTTCTCGTCGTCCAGGAGCACCTTGCCCTCGACGCGGCCGCCGGGCGTGACCTCGTGCATGCGGTTGAGGGTGCGCAGGAAGGTGGACTTGCCGCAGCCGGACGGGCCGATGAAGGCCGTCACCGTGCGCGGCTCGATGTTCATCGAGATGTCGTCGATCGCCCTGAAGCCGCCGTAGTACGCGGAGAGTCCGCTGACGTCGATTCGCTTGGCCATGGTGGTGATGCTCGCAATCCTTGGGTCGCTGATGTTGGCCGCGTCAGCGACCGGTCTTCGGGGCCTTCCAGCGCGCGATGCCGCGCGCCAGCAGGTTGAGGATCATGACGAAGGCGATCAGCACGAGTGCCGCCGCCCACGCCCGGTCGTAGCTCGCGTCGTTGCCGTTCTGGTACTGCTGGTAGATGTAGAACGGCAGCGAGGCCTGAGGGCCGTTGAACGGGTCGTTGTTGATCAGGTTGTTGCCGAAGACCAACAGCGCGATGGGGGCGCTCTCGCCGGCGATGCGGGCGACCGCGAGCATGACGCCCGTGGTGATGCCGCCGATCGCGGTCGGGATGACCACCTTCACGATGGTGCGCCACTTGGGGATGCCGAGCGCCAGCGAGGCCTCGCGCAGCTCGTTCGGGACGAGCTTGAGCATCTCCTCGGTGGAGCGGACGACGACCGGCATCATCAGGATGGCCAGGGCCATGGCGCCGGCGAAGCCCGAGGGGCCGAAGCCCAGCAGCAGGTTCCAGGTCGACAGGATGAACAGACCGGCGACGATCGACGGGATGCCCGTCATGACGTCGACGAAGAAGGTCACCGCCAGGGCGAGCCGGCCCTTGCCGTACTCGACCAGGTAGACGGCGGTCAGCATGCCGATCGGGGCCGCGATGGCGGTGGCGATGCCGACCTGCTCCAGGGTGCCGATGATGGCGTGGTAGACACCGCCGCCCTCGCCGATGGTCAGCACGCCGTTCATGGAGTGCGACAGGAAGGCCCCGTCGAGGATCTTGACGCCCTTGCTGACCGTGGTCTGGATCAGCGAGTAGAGGGGGAGCGCGGCGAGGACGAAGGAGGCCCAGACGACGCTGGTGGCGACCCGGTCCTTGGCCTGGCGGCGGCCCTCGACCGCCGTGGCGATCGCGTAGGTGCCGAGCACGAACAGCAGGACGGCGATCAGGCCCCACTGGAGCTTGCTGTCCAGGCCGGCACCGAGCCCGATGCCGACGGCGAGCGCTATCGCGCCGGCCGCCATGCCCGCGGGAGCCCACTTCGGGAGCCGGCGCTGGGCCAGGGCCCGCTGCGGCACCACGGGCGCGGAGCGCTTGTCTGCGACTGCGTGGCTCATGCGTTGGCCCCCGAGTATTCCTTGCGCTTGGCGATGATCGCGCGGGCGGCGCCGTTGACGAGCAGGGTGATGACGAAGAGCACCAGACCGGAGGCGATCAGCGCGTCACGGCCGAACTCGTTGGCCTCGCCGAACTTGGCGACGATGTTCTGGGAGAAGGTCCCGCCGACCGGGTCCAGGACGTGCACCGACAGGATGGGCGCGGCGGACAGCACCGTGGCGACAGCCATCGTCTCGCCGAGCGCGCGGCCGAGGCCGAGCATCGAGGCGCTGATGATGCCGGACCGGGCGAAGGGGAGCACCGACATGCGGATGGTCTCCCAGCGGGTCGCGCCGAGGGCCAGGGCGGCCTCCTCGTGCATGCGCGGCACCTGCCGGAAGACCTCACGGCTGACGTTGGTGATGATCGGGAGGATCATGATCGCCAGCAGGACGCCGACGGTGAAGATCGAGCGGGCCGCGCCCTGCGGGTCCTCCTTCTCGAAGACGACGGTCCAGCCGAGGTACTCGTCCAGCCACATGTTCAGGCCGGTCAGGTGCGGGACCAGGAACAGCGCGCCCCACAGGCCGTAGATGATGCTGGGCACGGCGGCGAGCAGGTCGACGATGTACGAGAGCGGGGAGGCCACGCGGCGCGGCGCGTAGTGCGAGATGAACAGCGCGATGCCGACCGCGATCGGGACCGCGATGACCATCGCGATGATCGAGCTGACGATCGTGCCGTAGGCCAGCACCGCGATGCCGAAGACCGGCGGGTTGGCGTTGGCGTTCCACTCGAAGGTGGTCAGGAAGTTTCCGTGGTCCTTGGAGATCGCGTTGATCGCGCGGATCGTCAGGAAGACCGCGATCGAGGCCATGACGACCAGCAGCAGGATGCCGGAACCACGGGAGAGGCCCGAGAAGATCTTGTCGCCGGGGCGGGTGACGCTCCCCCCGGCGCGCTTCGACTCCGTTGGCGGAGTGGGGTTCTGTGCAGTTATAGCCATCGGTTTTTTCTCCGGTCTGGGTGGGGGATCGCTCCCCCGGCGGCGGTGCACCGGAAGTGCGACCGGCCCCGCGACGCGTGTCGCGGGGCCGGCCGACTGGGTCAGGACAGGGCGTCCACGGCGGAGCGGACCTTCGTGGCGATCTCGGCCGGGAGCGGCGCGTAGCCGGCCTCGGACAGGATCGACTGGCCCTCCTCGGAGGCGGTGTAGCCCAGGAAGGACTTGACCAGCGGCAGGGTCTCGGCCTTGTTGCCCTTGTCGCAGGCGATCTCGTAGGTCACCAGGACGATCGGGTAGGCGTTGTCGGCCTTGGTGGTGTACGCGGCGGACATGTCCAGAGACAGGTCGGCACCGGTACCCACGATCTTGGCCTGCGCGATGCCGGCGGAGGCGTTGTCGGCGGTGGCCTCGACCGGGGCGGAGGCGCCGGTGTCGATCTTCACCGTCTTGATGCTGTTGGCGGTCGCGTAGGAGAGCTCGAAGTAACCGATCGAGCCGTTGACCTGCTTGACCTGGGCCGCGACACCGGCGGACTTGGCGGCGGACTGGCCGCCCTTGCCGGCCCACGCCTTGGCGTGCTCGTACGGCCACGCGTCCTTGGCCGCACCGTTGAAGTACTTGGTGAGGTTGTCCGTGGTGCCGGACTCGTCCTGGCGGTGGAAGGACTGGATCTTGGTGCTGGGGAGCTTGGCGTCCGGGTTCAGCTTCTTGATCGCCGCGTCGTCCCACTTGGTGATCTTCGAGTCGAAGATCTTCGCCAGGGTCGGGGCGTCCAGGACCAGGTTGTCCACGCCGGCCAGGTTGTAACCGACGGCGATGGGGCCGCCGACCATCGGGATGCTGATGCCGGTGCCGTTGGTGCAGATCTTCTTGGACGCCTCGACCTCTTCGGGCTTCAGCGGCGAGTCGGAGCCGGCGAAGCCGTCCGTGCCGTTGTTGAAGTCGATGATGCCCTCACCCGAGGACGACGCCTTGTAGTTGATCTGGGCGCCGGAGCAGGCCTGCTGGTAGTTCTTGACCCAGGCGTCCATGGCGTTCTGCTGCGCCGAGGAGCCCGACGCCAGGAGCTGGCCGCCCTTGTCCGCGCACTTGATGCTGCTGGACGAGGTGGGGGCCTTGCTGCTGTCGCCGCCCGCGTTCGTGTTGTCGTCCGAACCGCACGCGGTGAGCATGAGGGCACCGGAAACCGCGACCGCGCCGACGGCCAGCGCGCGGAGCCCGCTCTTACGCTGAAGCTGAAGCTTCACCTTTGGTGATTCCTTCCTGAAGCCCGCCGGTGGACGGCGAAGCAGAGGTATGGATTTCTGCATCCACCCGGCGGCTGCTCGCTCACCGGTAAGGCCGAAATTAGGCAGATCAGGTGAAGTGGTCGACGGCCGAGGGTGAACGCAAGGTGAACCTCGCATATCAGTGCGGTGCTGCAGCCCACACCGAGTGGCGTACGTCTCAGCGTGCCAGCGTCAGGGGCGCGTTCCGCGGAGGAACGCGTCGAGTACGGCACGGTCCCGCTCATGGGTGAGCCGGTTGCGCGCGGCGGTCGGCGGCAGCCAGATCAAGCGGTCGACCTCGCGGTTCGGGGTGAAGGAGCCCTCGCGCGCCTCGGCGGCCCAGTAGCGCACGATCTTCGTACGCCCCTCGACGACGTACGTGGAGGAGGGCAGCACCCGGCCGGGCACGCAGTCGAGGCCGGTCTCCTCCTTGACCTCGCGGAGCGCGCCGTCCAGTGCGCTCTCCCCGCGTTTCAACTTGCCCTTGGGGAGCGACCAGTCGTCGTACTTGGGGCGGTGGATCACCGCGATCTCGAGGCCGCCGTCGACCGGGGAGCGGCGCCACAGCACCGCTCCGGCGGCGAGGATCGGGTTGTCGGCGGTGCCGGTGGAGGCGATGGCGGGGCTCCTTTCCGGGCTGCGGGTCGCGGGTCGGGCCGCCCGCGCGTACGGGCCGGACGGGTCAGCGCGTCCAGAGGTGGGCGAAGGCGTACCGGGCCGCCTCGGCCTCCAGGCGCTGGTCGGCGTGGAGCACGCCCAGAGCGTAGGCGGTGGCGGGGGCGATCCGCGGGGTGCGGGCGGCGGCGGTGACCGCGGCCGCGGCCTCCGCGGCCTCCCGGTGCTGCTCCAGCACCCGCGCCGCGGCGGCCAGCCGGGCGGCGGACTCCCCGTCGTCGTACGCGAGGACCTCCTGGGTGTAGCGGCGCAGCCGCAGCAGGACGCGGACCCGGTTCCACGCGGCGTCCTGGCGCTCGGCGGGCAGTTCGCCCGTGAGCGCGGCATGGAGCGTCTCGCCGTTGTACGGGTGCCGTGCGCGCGTCAGCGGCAGCGCGGCCGCGGCCTCGGTGAGCCGGGCGTGGGCCTGCTCCGCGAGCAGCGGCAGCACGGTGGCTGCGGGCTTGCGCGCGGCCGGGGACAGCGGCACCTCGGAGGCGAGCACCGCCACCGCGTCGACCACCGCGTGGAAGCGCGAGGAGCCCATGGCCTGCAGGGCGGCGGAGTGCGCCCGGGTCCGGGCGAGGGTGAGCTGACGCTCCAGCAGGGCCCCGGCCCGGGCGGCGCCCACGGCGAGCGGGCCGCCGCCCGCGCCGCCGCGTTCGCCGGCCTGCGGCGGGGCGGGGGAGCGACGGCTCCCCGCGGCGTGGGCCGCCGCGGCCACCGGTTCCGGGAGCGAGGCGGGGGGTGCGGCCGGGTCCGGTGCGGCGGGCACCGGCAGCCACAGGCCGAGGTCGTCGTCGGCGGGGAGGGGGGCGGCGGGGACGCCGGCGGTGTCCTCGGCGGAGGCCAGCCGCTGCAGTGCGCCGATCAGCCGGCCGAGCCGGGCGGCGTAGCGGTGCTCGCGGCCCAGGGTGTCGGTGAGCCAGCCGAGCTCGCCCCGCAGGGGGTCGGCCCAGCCGGGGTCGGTGAGCGACCCGAAGGTGTGCAGGGTGCCGGCGATGCGGCGGGCCGAGCGGCGCATCTGGCGGCCGGTCTCCGCCGTGTCGTCCTGGGGCCGGCCGGGCTCGCCCTCGCGTGGTGCCAGTGCGCGGAGAAAGGCCGTGGCCTCCTCCCGCAGGTACTGTCCGAGGACCGCACCGGCCTCACGGTCGGGGAGCCCGCCGGTCGTCGGACCGGCGGGCGTCGCCGCCGTGTCAGGGTGTCGCTGGGCCACGCCGGCGCCTCCGCGCATCGATGAGCATCTCCTGGATGTGGGGCAGCGGACGCCCTTCGGCGTCGGTGCTGTGCCGGATCCAGTCCCCGTCCGGGCCGAGCCACCAGGACGAGGTGGAGTCCGAGGTCCCGGTCTCCAGGAACCGGTTCAGGGTGGCCCGGTGCGCCGGATCGGCGACCCGGACCAGTGCCTCGATCCGGCGGTCGAGGTTGCGGTGCATCATGTCGGCGCTGCCGAACCACACCTCGGCGTCGCCTCCGTTGCCGAAGACGAAGACCCGGGAGTGCTCCAGGAAGCGGCCGAGCACGCTGCGCACCCGGATGTTCTCCGACAGGCCCGGCACGCCCGGGCGCAGCGCGCAGATGCCGCGCACCCAGACGTCGACGGGCACGCCGGCCATCGAGGCCCGGTACAGCGCGTCGATGACCGCCTCGTCGACCATCGAGTTGGCCTTGATCCGGATGTACGCGGGCCGGCCCTCGCGGTGGTGGGCGATCTCCGCGAGGATCCGCTGGACCAGCCCGTCGCGCAGGCTGCGCGGGGCCACCAGCAGCCGGTTGTAGGTCTCGCGGCGCGAGTAGCCGGAGAGCCGGTTGAACAGGTGGGACAGGTCGGCGCCGACCTGCGGGTCGGCGGTCAGCAGCCCGAGGTCCTCGTAGAGCCGGGCGGTCTTCGGGTGGTAGTTGCCGGTGCCGACGTGGCTGTAGCGGCGCAGGGTGTCGCCCTCCTGGCGGACCACCAGCGACAGCTTGCAGTGCGTCTTCAGCCCGACCAGGCCGTAGACGACGTGGCAGCCCGCCTCCTCCAGCTTGCGGGCCCACTTGATGTTGGCCTGCTCGTCGAAGCGCGCCTTGATCTCGACCAGCACCAGCACCTGCTTGCCGGCCTCGGCGGCGTCGATCAGCGCGTCCACGATCGGCGAGTCGCCGGAGGTGCGGTACAGGGTCTGCTTGATGGCCAGGACGTCCGGGTCCTGCGCGGCCTGCTCCAGGAACCGCTGCACGGAGGTGGAGAAGGAGTTGTACGGGTGGTGCAGCAGCACGTCGCGCTCGCGCAGCGCCGCGAAGACGTCGGTGGCGTGCGCGGACTCGACCTCGGCCAGGTCCGGATGGGTGCCGCCGACGAACTTCGGGTACTTCAGCTCCGGACGGTCCTGCCCGGCGATCGCGAACAGCCCGGTCAGGTCGAGCGGCCCGGGGAGCGGGTAGACCTCGGCGTCCTCTATGTTCAGTTCCTGGGCCAGGGTGTCCAGGGCCTGCGGGGCGATCGACTCCTCGACCTCCAGGCGGACCGGGGGGCCGAAGCGGCGCCGCAGCAGCTCCTTCTCCAGGGCCTGGAGCAGGTTCTCCGTGTCGTCCTCCTCCACCTCCAGGTCCTCGTTCCGGGTCACCCGGAACATGTGGCTGTCCAGCACCTCCATGCCGGGGAAGAGCTCCTCCAGATGCGCGGCGATGACGTCCTCCAGCGGGACGAAGCGCTGCGGGCCGGCCTCGAGGAACCGGGACAGGATCGGCGGGACCTTCACCCGGGCGAAGTGCTCGTGCCCGGAGACCGGGTTGCGCACGGTGACGGCCAGGTTCAGGGACAGTCCGGAGATGTACGGGAACGGGTGCGCCGGGTCGACGGCCAGCGGGGTCAGGACCGGGAAGATCTTGTTCCGGAAGAGGGTGAAGAGCCGGGCCTGCTCCTTCTCGGTGAGGTCGTTCCACCGGATGATGTGGATGTCCTCCTCGGCGAGCGCCGGGGCCACGTCGTTCTGGAAGCAGGCGGCGTGCCGGGCCATGAGCTCGCGGGCGCGGCTGAGGATGTTCTCCAGCACCTTGGTGGGCGGCAGGCCGGAGGCCGAGCGCTGGGCGACGCCGGTGGTGATGCGGCGCTTCAGGCCGGCGACGCGGACCATGAAGAACTCGTCCAGGTTGCTGGCGAAGATCGCGAGGAAGTTGGCCCGTTCGAGGAGCGGGGTGGCCGTGTCCTCGGCGAGTTCCAGCACGCGCTCGTTGAAGGCCAGCCAGCTCTGCTCGCGGTCGAGGAAGCGGTTCAGCGGGAGCTCTTCCTCGTCCCCGGCCTCGTCCTCGGCGGCGTCGGCCGGATGTGCATCGCCCGTCTGCTCCGCGGGGCGCGGCACCGTCGAGAGCCCGTCCAGGCGCTTGAGTTCGGGGTGCAGGGGCGGGACGACGTGCGGGCGGCCGTAGGCCGGTGACTGCTCGGCCTCGGCCTCGGTCCCGGACTCGGCCGGATCACCGGAGCCGGACCGTTCGGTCCGGGCGTTCGTCGGGAAATTCATCGAGGCCATGGGTGCGAGCCCTCCTCCGGATCCGGCACGTCGATCACGTGGACGGCGGCGTGCGGAACCCGGCCGCCGACCATGCCCCCATTGTCCCCGGCGCGCCGGGATACCGGCAGGTCGAACGGGGGGAGGTGGGGCGCGGCGGGCGACTGCATTCACAGATGCTCGCAAGCGAGTTTGAATCGCCGGTAACGGGCAGGTGGCGGTCAGGAAATCGCCGTACGTACCGGCCGTGTCCGGGCGGTCCCCCCGATGCCCCCTCCGGGGGCCGTACCGCCCGTCCGCGTGGGGCTCAGGTCTCCGTCCGGTACATCAGGTCGACCTCGTGCGTGGTGAAGCCGAGACGCTCGTAGACGGCGAGGGCGGGGGCGTTGTCCGCGTCGACGTAGAGCATCGCGGTGGGCAGGCTGCGGTCGTGCCCGAGGTGTCGCAGGCCGATCAGGGTGAGGGCCCGGCCCAGGCCGCCGCCCTGCTCGTCGGGGTGGATGCCCAGTACGTAGACCTCGCCGAGGCGCTCGCGCTCGTGCACCTTCGTCCAGTGGAAGCCCGCCAGCCGGTCGCCGCGGAAGGCGAGGAAGAAGCCGGCCGGGTCGAACCACGGCTCGGCCTTGCGGTCGTCCAGGTCGCGCTGGGTGAGGCTGCCCTGCTCGGGGTGGTGCGCGAAGGCGGCGGCGTTCACCGCCAGCCAGGCTGCGTCGTCCTGACCGGGGACGAAGGCGCGCACGGTGACGTCGGCGGGGAGCACGGGCTCGCCCAGCGGCGGGGCGCCGGCCCCCTCCTCCAGCGGGCGGCGCAGCTGCCGAAGCTCGCGGAAGAGGGCGAGGCCGAGCAGCCCGGCCAGGTGGCGGGCGGCGGGGTGGCCGCCGTGCGCCCACACCCGCAGCCGCTTGCCGGAGGCGGCGAGCAGGGCGTGGCCGAGGGCGCGGCCGTGGCCCTGCGCGCGGTGCGCGGGATGGATGACCATCTCGGCGGCGGGGGCCTCGACCGGGTCGGTGTCCTCCAGTTGGGCGTACCCGACGAGCACGCCGTCGCTCTCGACCAGCAGGTGCCGTACGCCGTCACGGGCGCCGCCGCGCAGGTTCAGCCGGCCCTGCTCGGAGACCGCGGCCTGGCCGTCGACCTCCGCGGCCGCCCCGATCAGGGCGAGGACCGCGTCGGCCCGGCCGGAGTCCAGCTCGTCGAGGGTCTCGATCCGGCGGGGGCCCACGGCGGTCTGCTGTGCTGCTGCGTCGGTCATGGGACCGAGCTTACGACCGCCGGGGTGCGGGAGGTGTCCATCGGCACCAGTGCCGCCGCACCGCAGGCCACGAACGCCGCGGTGGCGAGGGCGGGCCAGTAGCCGGTGGCCGAGATGAGGGCGGCGCTCAGGGGCGGGACGACCGCGGCGGTCAGGTTCTGGCCGGTGTTGTGGACGCCGAGGGCGCGTCCGGACCAGGACGGGCCGGCGCGCTCGGCCGTGGCGGTGAACGACAGGCCGTTGGTGCTGGCGGTGACCCCGACGGACAGGACGAGGGCGGCCGCGGTCAGGGGGGAGGGGAAGGCCGCGGTCGTGGCCGCCGCGGCGACCACCACGGCGGTGGCGACGGCCAGTTGGCGCATCGGCCGCAGCCGGCTGCCGACCCGGTCCGACCAGAGCCCCGCGGCGATCCGGAAGCAGGCCCCCAGCACCTGCGCGAGGGCGATCAGCCGGCCGGCGCCGACCGCCGACCAGCCCCGGGTGTCCACCAGCAGCACCAGGGCGAAGGCGCCCGCCGTGAACTGCGGTACGACCAGCAGCGCGCCCGCGCCGTGGATCCGCCACAAGGTGGCCGAACCCCGGTAGGGGTTGGCCGCCGGGGCCGCCCCGGGAGCTGCCTGCGGGCGTGCCGGGTCGGCGGCGAACAGCGCGACCAGACAGGCGACGACCCCGCACACCGCGGCCAGGAAGCAGAAGGCGCCGCGCACCCCGTACGCGGCCGCGAGCGGGGGCATGGTCAGCGCGGCCACGCCCATGCCGAGCGGGGTGGCGGTCTGCCGGATGCCCATGGCCAGCCCCCGCTCGCCCGCGGAGAACCAGCCCATGACGAGGCGTCCGCTCGCGGAGTACACCGAGGCACCCGCGGCCCCGGCAAGGGCGAGCAGCGCGCCCAGCGCCGTCGTCCCGCCTCCCGCGCCCACCGGGCCGGCCGCGACGGCGAGCAGCGCGGCGGCGCCGCCCAGCCCGGCGGCGATGACGACGCGTTCGCCGTACCGGTCCGCGGCCGCGCCCCAGGCGACGAGGGCGGCGACCAGCCCCGCGGTGGGGCAGGCGATGAGGAGGCCGATCTGCGGCAGGGTCAGGTGCGCCGTGTCCCGCAACGCGGCGGCCAGATAGGGGACTCCGTAGACGAAGGCGCAGGCGGCGGTCTGTGCCCCGGTGCCCAGGGCGAGCATCAGCCAGCGGCGGCGCATGGCGTGCACCTCCTCGGTGGGTGGTGGATCCAACTATGCCGCCCGTTTGAATGGCGAGACAGATCATTCCGTCATTCGAGACGAAGTCCATGGCGGCTCGGCATGCACCGATCAGTCGAAACCTGCCCGTAACCGCAAAGCCACTGACAACTACGCGCGTTGACAATAGGCTGCGGCAGTCCTCCGCCTCTCATCCATCGCCCACGTCCAAGGGGACCCATGTCAGTGACCCACCCGCGTCGCCGCGGAGCCCGCCGCGTCGCCGCCGCGACCGCCGGTCTGGCCGCGGTCGGTGCGCTCGTCATAGCGAGCCCGACCGCCCAGGCCCACGAGACCCACCCCGGGGGTCACGGCCACGGCAGCCGTACCGTCGACCTCCAGCTGCTCGCCGTCAACGACTTCCACGGCAACCTGGAGCCCCCGGCCGGTTCCTCCGGCCGCGTCACCGAGCTCCAGGCGGACGGCACCACCAAGACGATCGACGCCGGCGGCGTCGAGTACCTGGCCTCCAGCCTGCGCACCGCCCGCCAGGGCCAGGAGCGTTCGCTGACCGTGGCCGCCGGCGACATCGTGGGCGCCAGCCCGCTGCTGTCAGGCCTGTTCCACGACGAGCCCACCGTCGAGGCCATGAACAAGCTGGGCCTGGACGTCACCGGCGTCGGCAACCACGAGTTCGACGAGGGCAAGGACGAGCTGCTCCGTCTGCAGAACGGCGGCTGCCACCCGGTCGAGGGCTGCTACGAGAAGGGCCGCGAGTTCGAGGGCGCCGACTACCCGATCCTCTCGGCGAACGTCGTCAACGAGAAGACCGGCCGCCCGCTGCTCAAGCCCTACACCATCGAGAACGTCAAGGGCGTCCGGGTCGGCTTCATCGGCGTCACGCTCGAGGGCACCCCGAACATCGTCACCGCCGAGGGCGTCAAGGGACTGAAGTTCCTCGACGAGGTCGAGACGATCAACAAGTACACCAAGGAGCTCAAGCGCAAGGGCGTCAACGCCGTCGTAGCGCTCGTGCACGAGGGCGGCTTCCCCGCCTCCTCCGCGTACAACTACGACTGCGACGCCGGCGGCTCGGGCACCGGTCTGTCCGGCCCGATCGTCGACATCGCCAAGCACACCTCGGCCGACGTCGACGCGCTGGTGACCGGCCACACCCACAACGCGTACGTCTGCACCATCCCCGACCCCAAGGGCAATGACCGCCTGGTCACCAGCGCGGCGTCCTTCGGCCGGCTCTTCACCGAGCTGGACATGAAGTACGACACGCGCACGCACGACATCGTGCGCGCCTCGGTCCGGGGCTCCAACCACGTCGTGGACCGCACCCAGAACAAGGCCGCGGACATGACCTCGCTGATCAGCCGCTGGCAGACGCTGGCCGCCCCGGTCGCCGGCCGCACCGTCGGCTACATCTCCCAGGACATCACCCGGGCCGGCAGCGAGTCCGCCCTCGGCGACCTCATCGCCGACGCGCAGCTCGCGTACGCCAAGACCCTCGACCCCTCGGCCTCGATCGCGCTGATGAACCCCGGCGGCATCCGCACCGACCTGGTGCACAAGGCCTCCGGCAGCGAGGGCGACGGCGTCGTCACCTACGGCGAGGGCTTCGCGGTCCAGCCGTTCAGCAACACGGTCAACCTGCGGACGCTGACCGGAGCGCAGCTGGTCACCGCGCTCCAGCAGCAGGTCAGCGGCAGCAACGAGGCCGCCCCGAAGATCCTCCAGATCTCGGCCGGCCTGACCTGGACGCTGGACCTCACCAAGTCCGGCGCCGCCCGCGTCGTGACCGACTCGATCCGCCTGAACGGCGCCCCGATCGACCCGGCCGGGAGCTACCGCGTCGCGATGAACTCCTTCCTCTCCGGCGGCGGTGACGGCTTCGGCGAGCTGGCCAAGGGCACCGGCGAGCTCGTCGGCGGCGACGACCTGGCCGCGCTCAACGCCTACCTGACCGCCAACTCCTCGGCCTCCGCGCCGCTGGCGGCCCCGGCGGCGAACCGCATCACGATCGTCCAGTAGTACGCGGCGGGAGCGGGCGGGTCCCGCGACCGGGCACCGCACCGGGGGCGGCCGTCGACACCGACGGCCGCCCCCGTCGTTCGCGGCGGCCCGCCCCGTCCCCCGCCCGGTCTCCGCCCCGTCACCGCCCCGTCACCCCGCCCTCGCAACGCCCGCCCGCGCTCCCTACGCTGTGGACATGACGACTACGGGGCGACGGCGGTTCAGGTCCGGCACGGTGATCCTCGGCGGCATGGGCGTGCTCGCCGCCGCGCTGGCCGCGTGCGGCTCCGAACCCGACAAGCGCTGCGTGGACCCCGACACCTACCGCACCCTCCCGCCCGAGAAGTGCGACGACGGCAGCGGCCAGGGCCGCTACTACTACGGCGGCAGCGTCCGCAACGGGAAGGCCAAGGGCGGCAGCTTCGACAAGTCGTCGGTGAAGACCGGGGGCTTCGGCGGCCACGGGTCGGGCCACGGGTCCGGCGGCGGCTGATGCGCCGGCACGCCGTCGAGCCGCGCCCCGGCTGGCAGCGGATCGTGGAGGAGCAGGGCGTCGTCTACCCGCTGACCCGCTACCCCGACGGCTCCCTGCGGCCGTACTGGGACGAGAGCGGGTACTACGAGTTCTCGCTCCCGGAGGTCGAGGCCCTGGAGGAGACCGTCGGGGAGCTGCACGCGATGTGCCTCGCCGCCGCGGAGCACATCGTGGCCGAGGACCGCTTCGCCGAACTCGGCGTCGACGATCCGCGCCTGGCCGCCCGGATCGCCGAGTCCTGGCGGCGGCGGGCGGAACTCCCCTCCCTCTACGGGCGCTTCGACCTGCGCTACGACGGGACCGGCCCGGCGAAGCTGCTGGAGTACAACGCCGACACCCCCACCTCGCTGGTGGAGGCGGCCAGCGCCCAGTGGTTCTGGATGGAGGACCGCTTCCCCGGCGCCGACCAGTGGAACTCCCTGCACGAACGCCTCGTCGACGCGTGGCGGCGCCAGGCCCCGCTGCTGCCGCCCGGCCCGGTGCACTTCGCTCACACCGAGACCGACGAGCTCGGCGAGGACCTGATGACGGTGGCCTACCTGCGGGAGACCGCGGAACAGGCCGGGCTCGACACGCACGCCCTGTCCGTGGAGGCGATCGGCTGGGACGAGCTCTCCGGCCGTTTCGTCGACGACCGGCTGCGCTTCATCCGCAGCTGCTTCAAGCTCTACCCCTGGGAGTGGCTGGCCGGCGACCCCTTCGGCGGCCATGTCCTGGACACCCTCGACAACGGCGGCGGCACCGGCACCACCTGCTGGATCGAGCCCGCCTGGAAGATGCTGCTCTCCAACAAGGCGCTCCTGGCCGTCCTGTGGGAGCTCTACCCGGGCCACCCCAACCTTCTCGCCGCCCACCTCGACGGCCCCCGCGAACTCGCCCGGACCACCGGCTGGGTCGCCAAGCCGCTGCTCGGCCGCGAGGGCGCCGGCGTCACCGTGCACCGTGCGGGGCAGGCCGCGGAGGCACGCGCCGACGAGTCCTGCTGCTACCAGGAACTGGCCCCGCTGCCCGTGTTCGACGGCAACCACGTGGTGCTCGGCGCGTGGGTCGTGGCGGACGAGGCGGCCGGGCTCGGCATCCGCGAGTCGGCGGGCCTGGTCACCGACACCTACGCGCGCTTCCTGCCGCACGTCATTCGCTGAGCGGGAACGGCGGCTCAGGGTGACCCGCCGGCCGCAGCGTGTGCGAGGAAGGCGCTTACCCCGTGGGTCGAAGGGGAGTTACCAGCGGAAACACTTTCCGCGGCGGTAACTTGTGCTTCACCATGGGCAGCCCTGTCCCTCCAGACCCATCGATGTGTCCGGGTGGTCCGCTGTGTCCAAAGCCCACCAAGCGCCCGTTGACGACCAGTTGTCCGACGCCGCTCTGACCGAGCGGGTACGGGCCGGCGCACCGACCGCCTACCCGGCGACCGAGGAACTGCGCCGCCGCCATCTGCCCGCGGTCGCCTGCTACGCACGGCTGTGCGCCCGCGACCGGGCCGCCGCCGACCAACTCGCCGCGCAGGCCTTCGCGCTGGCCTGGCAGGAGGTGCACCGGGGCATCGACCCCCGCGGCCCGTGGCGGCACCGGCTGCTGATGCTCGTCCACCAGGCCGCCGCCGTGTGGGCGGCCGGCACCCGTCGCGAGCGGCTCGGTGACGACTACGCCGCCTTCATCGACGACATCCGCGGCGCCGAGCGGCGCCTTCCCGGCCTCCCGGGGCTGCCCGTCCATCCGCGGCTCCATCTGGCCGAACGCTCCGCGCTGTCCGGAGCCTTCGCCGTCCTGCCGCAGCACACCCAGGGCCTGCTGTGGCACGCGGTCGTCGAGCGGGAGAACGCCCCCGACGTCGCCCGCTGGACGGGCGACCGGCCCACGGAGGTCGCGGACCTGACCGCCAGGGCCCGGGACGCGCTGCGCGAGGCCTACCTGCGGACGTACCTGGACCGCAGCGAGGACCCCCGGTGCAAGGGCTTCGGCAGGCTCCTGGACGCCGCCGCCCGGCGCGACGACGCCCGGCAGAACGAGGACGTGGACCGGCATCTCGCGCACTGCCAGGGCTGTTCCGGCGCGCTGGAGACGCTGATCGCCCTCGAACACGACCCCCGGCCGCTGCTCGCCGCGGCACTGCTCGGCTGGGCCGGGCCCGCCTACCTGGCGGCCCGCTCCGCCCCCGCGCTGCCCGCCGCCGCACCCGCCCCGCCCGCGGCGCCCGCCATGTCCCGCCGGCGCCGGCGGCCCGGCCCGCTGGAGCGGCTGCTGAGCCTGCGCACCCGCTACCCCTCGCCCCTGGTCTCCCTGCTGCTCGTCACCGTCGCCGGCCTCGCGGCCACCGGTCTGGTGTACGCGACGGGCGACGACCCCGCCCCGACCGGCAACGACGGAGCGCTGCCCCGGCCGCCGGCGGACTCCGTCACGGTCACCGCGACCGCCACGCAGACCGTCACCCCGAGCCCCACCGCGACCCGCGGGGGTCCCTCGCGTACGCCCTCCGCCTCCGCCACCGCGAGCGCGTCGGCGACCCGCTCACCCGCGCGGCCGACGCGCACACCCGGCGCCGACCCGCCGCGCAGGGTGCCGGGCGGCGACTGGGCCCAGGTCGTCAACGACGCGTCGGGCCTCTGCCTGGACGTACGGGACGAGGAGTTCGACAAGGGCGACGACGTCATCGTCGCCGGCTGCGACTCCGGCTCCGCCTCCCAGCAGTGGCGGGTGGACTCCCGCGGCCTGCTGGTCAACGGCGCGGACTCCTCCTTCTGCCTGGACTCGCGCGGCGACACCGACCGCGGCCTGGGCATCTGGGCCTGCTCGTCGGTCGAGGGCAGTAACGCGGCGAACCTGCGGTTCCTGGTCGACTCCCTGGGCCGGGTCCGCCCCCGGATCGACCCCGGCACGGCGATGCAGCCGGACGGCACCGCCCCCGGCTCCACCCTCTCCTTCGCCCCCACCGGCACCGGCGACGCGCAGCGCTGGCACGCCGGGTAGCCGTCGGGCCCGGTCAAGCCCCCGGTGCCTCGGGCGGCGGGGTCCGCGCCCCGGGCAGCCGGACGACCGCCACCGTGCCGCCGCCCTGCGCGGGGTGCACCGCGACGGTGCCGCCGAGCTGCTGCACCGTACGGGCCACGATCGACAGGCCGAGGCCCGAGCCGGGCAGACTGCGGGCGGAGGCCGAACGCCAGAAGCGCTCGAAGACGTGCGGCAGGTCCTCGGGCGGGATGCCGGGGCCGTGGTCCCTGACCGTCAGCTCGCCGTCGTGCAGGTCCACCTCGACCGTGCCGGCCGGCGGGCTGAACTTCACGGCGTTGTCCAGGAGGTTGATCACCGCCCGTTCCAGGGCGGACGGCTCGGCCCGCAGGTACCAGGGCGCCAGCTCGGCGGTGATCTTCAGATCGGGGCCGGTGCGCCGCCGGGCCCGCTCCAGCGCGGCCTCCACGACCTCGTGGAACGCCACGGTCTGCGAGGGCGCGCCGCCGTGCGCCACGTCCGGGCGGGACAGCTCCTGCAGATCGCCGATCAGCGCCGCCAGTTCGCCCATCTGCGCCTTCACCGACAGCATCAGCTCCCGGCGGTCCTCGGGGGGCAGCTCCCGGCCGGTCAGCTCGCTGCGTTCCAGCAGCTCGATGTTGGTGCGCAGGGAGGTGAGCGGGGTGCGCAGCTCGTGACCGGCGTCCGCGATCAGCTGCTGCTGCAGCTCGCGGGAGGAGGACAGCGCGGCCGTCATGGAGTTGAAGGAGGCCGACAGCCGGGCGATCTCGTCGCGGCCCTCGACCGGGATGCGGACGCTCAGGTCCTCGGTGCGCGCGACGTGCTCCACGGTGTCGGTGAGCCGGTCGACCGGCTTCAGGCCCGCGCGGGCCACCCCGAGGCCGGCCGCGCTCGCGCCGAGCACCCCTATGCCGCTGACCGCCAGGAGGACCAGGGCGAGGGTGTTCAGCGGGCCGGTCACCTCGCTGAGCGGCAGCGCGGTGGAGATGGCGACCGGCACCTTCTGGTCGCGGGACGTGATGGTGGCCTGCTGCGTCAGGACCCGCATCTCGGTGCCGTCGGCCGCGGTCACGGTCTGCAGCGACTTCGGGCTCTCCCGCCGCAGGACGGCCAGATCGGCCTTGGTCACCGGGAGCGTCTGGTCGCCGAGCACCCAGCACGACGTGCCGTTGACGGTGACGAGCTGCATGGACGCGCGGTACGGATTGGCGACGACCCGCCAGTCGTCGGTGTTGCTGTCCGGCTCGCTCAGGCAGCCGCGCAGCCGCAGCACCTCCGTGGCCGCGTGTCCCCCTCCGGTCGAGGCGTCGTGCAGCGAGTCGTCCAGACGCTGGTTCAGCTGAGCTCGCACGATGAACCAACAGGCCAGCGCGCACCCGGCCACGGCGACCGCCACGGCGGCCGCGGTGAGGATCGCCAGCCGGGAGCGCAGTGGCAGGGAACGGAAGCGCGGGATGCGCGGCATCAGCCCTTGCCCTCCGCGGAGCGCAGCACGTAGCCGACGCCTCGCACGGTGTGGACCAGCCGGGGCATGCCGCCGGCCTCGGTCTTGCGCCGCAGGTACATCACGTACACGTCCAGGGAGTTGGAGCTCGGCTCGAAGTCGAAGCCCCAGACCGCCTTGAGGATCTGCTCGCGGGTGAGCACCTGGCGCGGGTGCGCGAGGAACATCTCCAGCAGGGTGTACTCGGTGCGGGTCAGCTCGACCGGCACGCCGGCTCGGGTGACCTCGCGGGTCGAGGTGTCCATCCGCAGGTCGGCGAAGGACAGCGCGCTCTCCTCGGCGGTGTCGGCGCCCGGCACCGCCGCGTACGCGCTGCGTCGCAGCAGCGCCCGCAGCCGGGCCAGCAGTTCGTCCAGCTCGAAGGGCTTGACGAGGTAGTCGTCGGCGCCCGCGTCGAGACCGGTGACCCGGTCGCCGACCGTGTCGCGGGCGGTGAGCATGAGGATCGGGGTGGTGGTGCCGCCGGACCGGAGCCTGCGGGCGGCGGTGAGGCCGTCCATGCGCGGCATGAGGACGTCGAGGACGATCGCGTCGGGCCGGTAGGAGGCGACCTGGTCCAGGGCGGCCAGGCCGTCCTCCGCCAGCTCGGTCTGGTATCCCTCGAAGGCGAGGCTGCGCCGGAGTGCTTCGCGGACCGCGGGCTCGTCGTCCACGATCAGGATGCGGGCGGGGGCCTCGTCGTTCTCGCCGGGGCTCATGGTCTTCCACCTCGCGGGATGAGGGTCGGGGCGGCGGGTGCCGCCGGGGCGTGCGGCGGGGTGCTCCGGTTCTTAGCCTCGCACGGCGGCGAGGCGGTGGGCCGCAATCGCCCGGCGGGCGTAGCGGCGCGCGTACCGGCGGGTGGTCGCGATCTCGGGCTCGCGGGCGGCCGGCTCCCGGTAGGGGATCAGCGCGCGGTCGGCGGGGCCGGACGGGACGGTCGCGGGGTGGAGGGAGGTGCTGAGGAAGACGTTCATGGTGGCCACATCCCTTCGATGCGGTGCGGTCAGCTGTCGCTGCCGCCGTTGCGCAGGGTGTCGAGGTCTGCCTTGAGGGTGTTGACCGGGATGGCGAAGCCGAGACCGACGCTGCCCGCCTGGCCGGAGGAGGAGGAAGCGGCGGAGTACATGGCCGAGTTGATGCCGATGATCTCGCCGCTCATGTTGATCAGGGCACCACCGGAGTTGCCGGGGTTGAGCGAGGCGTCGGTCTGGATCGCCTTGTACGTGGTCGTGGACGACCCGACGTCGCCGTTGTACTGGCCGCCGCCGAACTCGAACGGCCACCGGCCGGGCCCGCCGCCGGGCCGCTGCCCCTGGCTCTGGCCGGTGGAGACGGTGACGTCGCGATCGAGCGCGGAGACGATGCCGCTGGTGACGGTGCCGGTCAGGCCCTCGGGGGAGCCGATGGCGACGACCTGGTCGCCGACCGTGACCCGGCTGGAGTCGCCCAGTGACGCGACCGGCAGGCCGCTCACGCCCTCGGCCTTCACCAGCGCGAGGTCCTTGCCGCCGTCGGTGCCGACGACGCTGCCGGTGACCGTCTTGCCGGAGCTGAAGGTCACCTTGACCGAGTCGGCCCCGGAGACGACGTGGTTGTTGGTGACGATCTCACCGTCGCCGGTGACGACCACACCCGAACCGGTCGACTCCCCGGCGCCGGACGTCGCGCTGATCTCCACGATGCTCGGGCTGACGGCGGCGGCCACGGTCGCGACGCCGGTGTTGCCCGAACTGCTGGTGCCGATCACCTTCGTCGAGGTGCCCGCCGCGGCCGGCGCGGTGGTCGCCCGCCCCACCAGGGCGGCCGTCCCGCCGCCGATCAGCGCGGACACCAGCGCCACGGAGGCGACCAGTGCCACCGGGCGGCGCGTACGGGGCTGGGCCTGCGCCTGCGCCGCCGGCTGGGGGTGCGAGGCGTAGGGCGCCGGGTTGCCGTACGAAAGGTGCGGCTCGTACGGCGGCCGGGGCGGGTACCCGCCGGCGCCGTGGGACTGCTGCGGCTGCTGCGGGTCGTGGGCGTCGTTGCGACGGGCGTCTTCGTTCATGCCTATGACTGTGCTCACCGAACATGAGAGCTTCCTGAGCACGGCCTGAGAACCGGGGCAGAGTTCCGTATGCCCGATATAAAGAACGAACCCGCAGGTCAGGGCCGAGGCTTACACGGCCCGTAGCCAGGTCGCCGGCCGCGGCGGGCGGGAGCCGCCCGCCGTGGCCGGCGCGGTGGTCAGTGGCAGCCGCAGCTGCGCCGCACGACCAGCCGGGACGGGAACTGCCGCAGCCGCTCGCGCCGCGAGCCGGAGACCCGCAGCCCGTCGTCCAGCACCAGGTCCACCGCCGCACGGGCCATCGCCTCGCGGTCCGAGGCCACCGTGGTCAGCGGCGGGTCGGTGAGCGCCGCCTCCTTGACGTCGTCGAAGCCGGCCACGGCCAGCTCGCCGGGCACGTCGATCCGCAGTTCGCGGGCCGCCCGCAGTACGCCGATGGCCTGGTCGTCGGTGGCGCAGACGATCGCGGTCGGCCGGTCGGGGTGGGACAGCAGTTCGAGGCCCACCTGGTAGGCGTCGTAGCGGTTGTACGGGGTGGAGAACAGGCGCCCCTCGACCGAGCGGCCGGCCTCGTGCATCGCCCGGCGCCAGCCCTCGACGTGGTCGGTGACGGGGTCGCCGGACTTCGGGGTGGCCTCGGTGCCGCCGAGGCAGGCCACGTACTCGTGCCCGTGCTCCAGCAGATGCCGGGTGGCGAGCTGGGCGCCGCCGACGTCGTCCGTCACGACCGCGACGTCGTCGATCGCCTCGGGCCGCCGGTGCATCAGCACGACCCGCGCGTCCCAGGCGTCTATCTCCAGCGCGGCGTGCTCGCTGAGGCCCTGGCTGATGAGGATCAGCCCGGAGACGCGCATACCGAGGAAGGCGCGCAGGTAGTGCACCTCGCGCTCGTCGAGGTAGTCCGAGTTGCCGACCAGCACCATCTTGCCGCGCTCGGCGGCCGCCCTCTCGACGGCGTGCGCCATCTCCGCGAAGAACGGCTGCCGGGCGTCCGGCACGATCAGCCCTATGAGGTCCGTGCGGCGGCTCGCCATAGCCTGGGCCACCCGGTCGGGGCGGTAGCCCAGTTGCTTGATCGCCGCGAGCACGCGCTCGCGGGTGGCCGGTGCGACCGGCCGGGGTCCGTTGTTGATGACGTAGCTGACGACTGCGGTCGAGGTCCCCGCAAGCCTTGCCACATCGTCACGCGTCACCTTTGCCACGGGCCGAGTCTACGCGGGTACACCCGTGCATCCCACCGTCTGTCCACAGGCGTGACCACCGTGTGATCAGCCGTTCCCGGAGGTGGTCACGGCCGCCCCCTCCGCCGGTGCCTGCCCGCTCCGCGCGGCCTCCGTCTCCTCCGCCGCCGGCCGGTCGCCCTTCTCCGGGGTGACGAAGCGGTAGCCGACGTTGCGGACGGTGCCGATCAGTGACTCGTGCTCGGGCCCGAGCTTGGCGCGCAGGCGCCGTACGTGCACGTCGACGGTGCGCGTGCCGCCGAAGTAGTCGTAGCCCCAGACCTCCTGCAGCAGCTGGGCGCGGGTGAAGACCCGGCCCGGGTGCTGCGCGAGGTACTTCAGCAGCTCGAACTCCTTGAAGGTCAGGTCCAGGACCCTGCCCTTGAGCTTCGCGCTGTACGTGGCCTCGTCCACCGACAGGTCGCCGTTGCGGATCTCCATCGGGCTGTCGTCGACGCCGATCTGCTGGCGGCCCATCGCCAGCCGCAGCCGCGCCTCGACCTCGGCGGGCCCCGCGGTGTCCAGCAGGACGTCGTCGATGCCCCAGTCCGCGGTGACGGCCGCGAGGCCGCCCTCGGTGACCACCAGGACCAGCGGGCAGCCGGGCCCGGTGGAGCGCAGCAGCTGGCACAGCGAGCGGACCTGCGGCAGGTCGCGGCGTCCGTCGACGAGGATCACGTCGGCGCCGGGGGTGTCCACCAGGGCGGGCCCCTCGGCCGGGGCCACCCGTACGTTGTGCAGCAGCAGCCCCAGCGCGGGGAGCACCTCGGTGGAGGGCTGGAGCGCGTTCGTCAGGAGGAGGAGAGAGCTCACAGGCCGCTCCCGTCGTTCATCGTCCGGTCATGCGTGTTCCGCTTGCCCATTGCGACCCTCCTCGGTCCTGCGAGGACGTTTGCGTGCGCCGACAGGTGCGCTCCGGTCGCCCGGAAAGCACGAAAGGACCCGGGGGCGACGCTGCCCGGATCCTCTTGACCAAAGAGAATAGCCCACATGGAGTCCCTGAGTGAGCCCGCCGTCGTGCGTTCGCGCGTTCCGTCGATCGTCTCCGGTGGGATGCGGGCCGTGCTGACGGCCGAGGACCGGGTGCCGATCGACGCCGCCTACCTGCCCGGATCGACGCCCGGAGGGCTCGCGATCGTGGTCGCGCACGGCTTCACCGGCGCCCTGGAGCGGCCGGCCGTGCGCCGCGCGGCGGAGATCTTCGCCGGCGCGGCCGGCGTCGGCGGTGTGGTGACCTTCTCCTTCCGGGGCCACGGCCGCTCGGGCGGGCGCTCCACGGTCGGCGACCGCGAGGTTCTGGACCTGGACGCGGCGGTGCGCTGGGCGCGGCGGCTCGGCCACCCCGCGGTGGCCTCGGTGGGCTTCTCCATGGGCGGCTCCGTCGTTCTGCGGCACGCGGGGCGCAAACCGGCGCACGAGGGGGCGCACGTTGATGCAGTCGTCTCAGTGAGTGCGCCCGCGCGCTGGTACTACCGCGGTACGGCGCCGATGCGCCGGGTGCACTGGGCGATCACCCAGCCCGTGGGACGCCTGGTCTCCCGGGGACTGCTGCACACCCGCATCCACGACAAGGACTGGGACCCCGTGCCCGTGCCACCCGTCGAGGCCGTGCGGTCCATCGCGCCCACCCCGCTGCTCGTCGTGCACGGCGACCGCGACGGCTACTTCCCGCTCGACCACCCGCTCTCCCTCGCCGACGCCGCGGGCGGCGCGGCCGAACTCTGGATCGAGCCCGGATTCGGCCACGCCGAGAACGCCGCGGCGCCCGACCTCCTGCGCCGCATCGCCGGGTGGACGACCGAACGGGCCCGCCCCGCCGGCGCACCCGCCTGACGCCGGGACCCCGCACCACCGGGCCCGGCCGCCGCGCGCCGCCCGCGCTGCGCCATCATGGACCGCGGCAGGACCCGCACGGGCGAACGGAAGGACCGCTATGGCGGCACACGGAACCATCCGGTACTGGGCAGCGGCCAAGGCCGCCGCCGGCGCAGCGGAGGAGCCGTACCGGGAGGGCACCCTCGCCGAGGCGCTGGACGCGGCGCGCGAGCGCCACGCGTCCCGCCCCGAGTTCGCCCGCGTACTGGCGAACTGTTCGTTCCTGGTCGACGGCAACCCCGTCGGCACCCGGGACCACGCCGGGGTCCGGTTGGCGGACGGCGGCACCGTCGAGGTGCTCCCGCCGTTCGCGGGAGGATGAGCACGTGACCGACAACCACGACTGGTACGACCGCGGCGCCGGCCCGATGCCGGCCCCCGACACCACCGCCGTCCTTCCGCCCGTGGACGGCGCTCCGGAGCCGCCCCCCGGCGGCGGCCGCGCCGCCCGGCGCCGCCAGGCGTCCCGCACCGGCTCGCCGATCATCGCCCCCGGCATGCAGCCCGCCCTCGTCACGGCCGCGCTGGCGCTGCTGCTGGCCGGCGGGGCGCTGCTGGGCCGGCCCGCGCTCGCCGCGGCGGGCGTGGTGCTGCAGGCGGTCACCGCGGCCGGCTGGTTCCGGCTGAACGGCATGTGGCCGGCCCGGCAGGGCATCGTGCTGGCCTTCCTGGCGGGTGTCACCGCCGAGGCCGCCGTGCTGGTCGACGGGGTGGACAACGCCCCGGCGGTGATCATCGGCACCCTCGGCGTCTGGCTGCTGCTCGTCCTCGTCCTGCAACTGCGCCACCGCGGCAGCCCCGAGGAACGGCTCTCGTCGCTGACCGCGACCTCCGCCTCGACGCTCATCACGATCCTGGCCACCGGCTTCCTGGCGACCACGGCCGACCCGCGGGGCACCGACGCCGTCGTGACCGCGGTGATCGCCGTCGCCGTGGCGACGCTCGCCCGGGCGATCCCGCTGCCCGGCGTGGTCTCGGTCCTGGTCGCGCTCGCCGCCGCAACGGGCAGCGGCATCGCCCTCGGGCAGCTGGAGACCTCCGACGCGGCGCTGGTCGCGCTGGCCGCCGGGGTCTGCGCGCTGATCGGCCTCCGGGTGGCCAGCTACGACTTCCCGTCCCGGTTCGTCCACTTCACCGCGGGTGTGGCCCTGCCGCTGACCGCCGCGGCCCCGGCCGTGTACGTGATGGCCCGGGCACTGCTGGGCTGAGACGCACTAGGGTCGGTCCGAACACCGACTCGGGGGTTGACTGATGCGTGCTGTCCGGATCCTGCTCGTCCTCGTCGTGGTCCTCGGCGCCCTGTTCGTCGCGGCGGACCGGATCGCCGTGCACTTCGCGGAGTCCGAGGCGGCGGACCGGGCGCAACAGACGCTCGGGCTGACCTCGCCACCCGGGATCGACATCAAGGGCTTCCCGTTCCTCACACAGGTGCTGGCCGAGAAGCTGGACGACGTCGAGGTGACCGCGGACGGCGTGCAGGCCACCGGCACCGGCGGCCAGACGCTGCGCGTCGCCCGCTTCCAGGCCGATCTGCACGGGGTGAGCCTGGGCAGCGGCTTCAGCAGCGCGGTCGCCGACACGGCCGAGGGCACCGCCCTCGTCAGCTACGAAGACCTCGCCAAGGCCGCTCCGAGCGGTGTGACCATCGGCTACGGGGGCGCCTCGGAGAACGGCAAGGGCCGGGTCAAGGTGGGGGTGGAGGTCTCCACGCCGGTCGGCACGGTCAAGCGCAGCGTGGTGAGCGAGGTCGGCGTGGCGGGCAAGGGCGGCATCAAGCTGACCGCGGGCAAGATACCGGGACTGGAGTCGCTGCCCCCGGTCGTGGAGGACCTGATCCGCGAGCGGATCGACTTCACCCGCGCCCTGTCGGGCCTGCCGGAGGGCATCGAGCTCAGCTCGGTGACCGCGACCGCCGACGGCATCAGCGTCGCGGCGACCGGCACCAAGGTCGTTCTCGCCCAGTGAGACAGGGGCGTCCGCTCCGCAGTCGATGCGCGGGAGCCGGGGCGCCGGTCTGACGGCGGACTCCCCGGTACCCACTGTTCGTCTCGAAGTACGGACAATCTTTTCTCGTTATGCGGACCGGCGGTGACATCGGCCGGTCCCCTTCCCTACGATCGAGCCCATGAAGCGACAGGCGGACCTCACGAAGCGGCGGGCAGTCGACCTGTGCCGTGTCGCCGCCATGCTCTGTCGCGTCCCCTAGGGGCCCCGCGCCGTCTTCCGGCGCCGCACGCCGCCCCGTCCTTCCCCGCGCAAACGCCGTGACGCGCCCGTGCAGCGCAGCCGGCACCCGTGCGCACCCGTCCGTGCGCCGAGACATCCGCAACTGCCCCGGAGGAGACAGCAATGAGCCGCAGTGACGTCCTGGTGGACGCCGACTGGGTCCAGGCCCGGATCGACGACCCGAAGGTGGTCATCGTCGAGGTCGACGAGGACACGTCGGCGTACGACAAGAACCACATCAAGAACGCCGTCCGGATCGACTGGAAGCAGGACCTCCAGGACCCGGTGCGCCGTGACTTCGTCGACCAGGCCGGCTTCGAGAAGCTCCTGTCGGAGAAGGGCATCGGCAACGACGACACCGTCGTCCTCTACGGCGGCAACAACAACTGGTTCGCGTCCTACGCGTACTGGTACTTCAAGCTCTACGGCCACCAGGACGTCAAGCTCCTCGACGGCGGCCGCAAGAAGTGGGAGCTGGACTCCCGCGACCTCGTCGACGGTTCCGAGGTCCCGGCCCGCCCGGCCACCGAGTACAAGGCCAAGGCCCAGGACGTCTCGATCCGCGCCTTCCGCGACGACGTCGTGGCCGCCATCGGCAACCTCAACCTGGTCGACGTCCGCTCGCCCGACGAGTTCTCCGGCAAGCTGCTCGCCCCGGCCCACCTCCCGCAGGAGCAGTCCCAGCGCCCGGGCCACGTCCCGACCGCCCGGAACATCCCGTGGTCGAAGTCGGCCAACGACGACGGCACCTTCAAGTCGGACGACGAGCTGAAGGAGCTGTACGAGGGCGAGGGCGTGGACCTGGCCAAGGACACCATCGCCTACTGCCGCATCGGCGAGCGCTCCGCGCACAGCTGGTTCGTGCTGCACGAGCTGCTCGGCCAGCCCAACGTCAAGAACTACGACGGTTCCTGGACCGAGTACGGCTCCCTCGTCGGCGTGCCGATCGAGCTCGGCGCAGCCAAGTAAGCCCCCGAGACCCCGACCCGGAGGAATCAGCACCATGTGTGGAGCGAAGGCAGGCGGCCCGGACCTGGCCGGCATCGACGTGGCGACCGAGACGATCATCCAGGGTTCCGTGACCCGCGACGGCGAGCCGGTGACCGGTTACGTCCGGCTGCTGGACGGCGGCGGCGAGTTCACGGCCGAGGTGCCGACCTCGGCGACCGGCCAGTTCCGCTTCTTCGCCGCTCCCGGTTCGTGGACGCTGCGCGCCCTCGTACCGGGCGCGACGGTGGACCGTGCCGTCGTGGCCCAGCGGGGCGACCTCACCGAGGTCGCCATCGCCGTCTGACCCGACGGCCGCCCGTACGCGAAGGGCCGCATTTCCACCGGGCCACCGAGTGGGAGTGCGGCCCTTCGGGTCGTACGGTGGAAGGGTGTCCACGAGGCGTCGTCGTCGCTGGTATTACGCCATGATGGGCAGTTGCGTTCTGCTCTTCGTCCTGGCGTGGAGTCTCGTGCGCCTGTGGTCGGTGCCGGTGGCCGTCGGGATGTGCGTGGTGGCCATGGTCATCCCGCCGATCGCCGCCGTCGTCGCCAACCGCAGGGGCCCGGACGAGCGCTGGTGGGACGAGACCGGAGACCCGACCTCCGACGAGTGGTGGCGCGAGCTGGACCGCCGCGACGACCACCGCGACCAGCACTGACGCCCGGGGGAGACCCGTCCGAGTCCCCCTGCGGCGGGCCCTCGTCGGACGCTCAGTAGACGAGCGCCTGCGTTCCGTCGGTCATGGCCTCGCTGACGAAGACCTGAGCACCGGCGATCCGCACGCCCTCCAGGACGTCCTTCTCCGTGATGTCCCGGCGCGCCGCGCACTGCGTGCACAGCGTGATCCGCCCGCCCGCAAGGATCCCCTCGATCAGCTCGGGCAGCGGCGCCGCGTGCGGCAGCTCGAACTCCGCGGCCCGTCCCGGCAGCGCGAACCACGAGGACTCGCCGGTCAGCCAGAGCGACACCTCCACGCCGCTGGCGACCGCCACCGCCGCCACCGTGAACGCCTGGGAGCAGCGTTCGGGAGCGTCCGCACCTGCGGTTACCTTGATCACGAGCTTCTTCGCCATGGGCCATACCCTAAGCTGGGCCGTCTCACAGGAAAAACATTGAGAGCGTTTGCCGACGCTCGGCATAATGCGTTCGCCGCGTGGGCGCGATCAGCGCGCCGACCGCGGATTTCTGCCCGGGGGGGCTTGTGGAAGCGCGTACCGATTCGCGTACCGGCGTGGTGATCGCCTCGATCGTCGGACTTGTTGTGCTCGCGACATTGACCGCGGGGGCCGTCGTGGCGTTCGGCTCCTCGTCCTCGTCGCCGTCCGCGTCCGGGCTCCCCGGCGTGGCCGCACCGAGCAGTGCCGCTCCGGGGACGAGCGACCCGGCATCGCCGTCACCGGCGCAGTCCCCGAGTCCCGCCGCGACGGCCGCGCCCTCGCCCACCCGGACCCTCAAGGGCACCGTGGACGGCGGCAGGCACCGCGGCGACCTTCGCTACTTCCTGCTCGCCCCGCCGGCGGACGCCGAGATCTACGGGGACGAGGAGGGCACGGAGCTCTCCCGCTCCGAGGTCGCGGACTCCGCCGACGTGAAGCAGGCCCTGGCCACGCACGGCTTCAAGGCGGCGGCCCAGCGGACCTACCTCACCGGTGACGGCGACTACGAGGTCTCCGCGCAGCTCGTCCGCTTCGCGAGCGAGAGCTCCGCCACCGCGTACTACAACGACTTCTACTACCAGGGCACCCGGATCAACCTGCCCTCGTCGGGCAGCCCCGCCAAGGCCTACCGGCTGTCGTCCTCCTCCGCGGAGAGCACCGGCTCGGTGATCGTCCTGTCCCATCAGGGCGACGTGCACATCACCCTCTCCGTCACCGGGGCGAAGACCCCCGGCAAGGACCTGCTCGCCCGGCTCCTCGACAAGCAGTACCGGCGTCTGAGGACCGGCCGCTGAGCCGCACGGCACACCGGACGTACGGACCGTCCCGCCCGCCGTCCGCACCCACCCACGAACAATCCAGTGGAGAACCCCTTGTCCCAGGACACCCCCGTCCAGGAACAGGTCGCCCCTGTTCCGGACGGGCCCCCCGTCCGCCCGCCGCGCAGACGCGGCCGGACCACCCTGCTGATCGCCTGCGCGGCGGTCCTCGGCGTCCTCGCGGGCGCCGGCGCCGGCTACCAGATCCAGTACGACCGTCCCGAGACCCCGCTCCCGCCGCTGGCCCAGCACAAGCTCGTGCAGCCCAAGGGCGCCGCCCCCGCGGCGAAGCCGCTGACGGCCGCCGAGGACACCCTGGTCACGTACGACGGGGACCTGCGCAAGCTGCTGCTGAAGCGGCCGAAGGGCGCCAAGGACTGGACCGTTCCGTACGGAGACGACGGCTGGGTCTCGCTCTACGACTACGCCGACACCTTCAAGGACCCGGGCTGGATCTTCACGGACCTCCTCAACGGCGACTTCAGGCGGCTGGCCGCGGCGACGTGGAAGACCGGTTCGGGTTCGTCCACTACGACGACCGAGATCCGCCTGGTGCAGTTCCGCGACGAGTACATGGCGGTCACACCCCTGGAGCTTGAAGGCCAGCAGGAGTACATGCCGACCAAGAAGTACGCGGGCTACGGGGGCTCCGCCATCCCGGGCACGCGCGACGGCAGGGTCTGGGTCTACTCCGAGAAGAAGGCCGGCTACCTGCCGGTCCACATGGCACGCGCCCTGGCCCGCAAGGGCAACGTCATGATCGACATATGGATGTCCTCGGGACGGCCTATCAGCGAGTCCACGATCAAGGCTGTGGCCAAGCGGCAGTGGGAGCGCATGTGAACGACGAGACGATCCCTCCCGCGGTGACCGAGCAGGCACCGGCGGAGCCGCCGACGCCGACGCCGGCGGAGCCGGCCGGTGAGCCGACCGTCGCGGGCGCGAGCGGGACGGCGCCCGGACCCGAGACCGCTGACACGCAGGCGGCCGCCCTCGCCCCGGCCGGGGAGGAGAACGCCCCGGCGCCCCGCAGGAGCCGTCGCGGCGTCGCCCTGGGGACGGCCGCCGCACTGGTCGCCGTCATCGCGGGCGGCGGTATCGGCTTCACCGTCCTCCAGCACCAGAAGGACGACGCGAAGCAGGCGGGCACGCAGACCTGGAAGGCCCCCGAGCCCAAGAAGACCAGCGAGTACGGCACCAGGTCCGGCGGCAGCCACTACGGCGCTCTCGGCAAGCTGCTGCTCCCGGTGCCCGACGACTACTCCCCGGGGCCGGACATCGCCGAGTTCGGCAACGACGCCGAGCTCTCGGCCGAGCGGGCCGAGGAACTGATGCGCGGCGACCTGGACGGCGTGCCGAAGAAGCAGCGCGACATGGTCCGCAAGGCGGTCGCCCGGCTCCACATCCAGGGCATGGGCATGCGCACCTACCGCGAGGACCAGTCGAGGTTCTTCGTCGAGACCCAGATCGTCCAGATGAAGAACAAGCGCTCAGCGAAGGCCGACACCGAGTTCTTCACCGCCTTCACCAAGGCCCTCGGCGTCTTCCGCAACGGCCCGAAGATCGCGGGTCACGACAAGGCGCGCTGCGTCCTGCCGCCGAAGGAGCCAGGCCAGAAGCTCGACAGCATGGTGTGCCAGGCCACCGAGGGCGATCTGCTGATCCGCATGTCGGTGACCGGCACGTCGCCGTTGCGGAAGACCGAGGCGGCCGACCTGCTCAAGCAGCAGCTCGACCGCGTGCAGGACCCGGGAGAGGCCGCATGACCGAGCAGACCCAGAGCGACGACGTGAAGAAGATCCCGGCGCAGTCCGCGGCCCCGGCGGAGGAGACCCTCACGGACTCTCGTCCCGCGGCAGCCCCGTCGCAGGACGACGTGCCGGACCCCGTCGCCGCGGACGTCGCGCCGGCGGGGGCCGGCCCGGCTGAGCCCGCGCAGACCCCGTCGGACGGGGCCGCGACGGAGCCCGCGGGCACCCCGGCGGAGACCGTTGGGCCTGCCGCCGCGGATGCCGCGGAGCTCACGGAGCCCGCGGAGGCCGCGGAGGCCGTCGCGGAGCCGGTGCCCGCCGAGGCCACCCCCGCCGAGTCCGTGACGCCCGGCCCGCGCAAGCGCCTGCGCGACCGGCGGGGCCTGCGCGCCGCCGTGCGCTGGACCGCTGCCGTCGTGGTGTTCGCGGCCCTCGGTGGCGCCGCGGCGTACGCCGTCACGCAGCCCGAGCGGACCGAGATCCCGGGTCTGGAGACCCCGGACGACGGCCGCTGGACGTACCCCGCGCTGAAGTTGCCCAAGCTGCCCGCCGGACAGCCCGGTGCCATGAACAGGGACAACCCGGCGGGGCGGCACTACGCCGACCTGCGGACGCTCCTGCTCCCCGTCCCCGCCGGTGCGAAGAGGGACACGTCGTTCCCGGACCGCGGCGGCTGGCTGCCGACGGCCGACTTCGTGGAGATCTATCCCGAGGACGTCCGCAAGAAGTTCCGCGCGGCGCTGGACGACAACACGCTCCGGCACATCGCGGCACGGGCCTGGACCATGCCCGACGGCACCCGCACCGAGATCTACCTCGTCCAGTTCGCCACCGAGCCGTACACGACCCGGGTCAGGAACGAGCTGATCGTCCCCGCCGCCTTCGCGCAGGCCGCCCACCCGCAGACGGACACCACCTGGAGCGACGACGACTCGGCCGTTCCCAAGGGGGAGATGGTCTCGCCGTACAACGAGGCCGCGCCGCGCGGTGCCACGCACCTGCGCGCCGCGTACATCACCGCGGGCGACACCCTCGCCGTGGTCCACATGGAGAAGGCCGGCACCCAGCCCGCGGTCCCGTTCCACCAGACCGTGCTGCTCCAGGCACAGCTGCTCGGCTGACCCGGGCCGCCGGCGGGGCGGGACACCGGTGCGGGCGCGGCGCGCGGACCTCGCGCGGCCGCGCCCGTACCCGCCCACTAGACTCGTACCCGGCCCCACCGGGCCGCCGACCGTCCGCGCCTGCCCGAGGAGCACACTCGTGAGCCCCATCGAGTTCTTCTTCGACACCCTGCTCGTCCTGGTCTGCCTGGGCGTCATCGCGTTCTCCGCTCTGGCTGTGAAGAAGCTCTACCAGGGACAGCGCTGAACATGATCGAGATCCCCTCCGACCTGCATCCCGACCTCGTCCCCCTCGCCTTCCTCCTGGGCACCTGGGAGGGCGCGGGCGTCTTCGACTTCCCGGGCGCCGAGAAGTGCAACTTCGGGCAGGAAGTGATCTTCAGCCACGACGGCCGGTCGTTCCTGGAGTACACCTCCAAGACCTGGGTGCTGGACGCCGAGGGCAAGCCGGTGAAGCCACTGGAGAGCGAGTCCGGCTTCTGGCGCATCGACAAGGACCGCAAGGTCGAGATCACCATGACCCGCGACGACGGCGTCATCGAGATCTGGTACGGCGAGCTCGCCGAGGCCAAGCCGCAGATCGACCTCGTCACCGACGCCGTGGCCCGGCTCGGCGACGCGCCCCCGTACAGCGGCGGCAAGCGCCTGTACGGCTACGTCAAGAGCGACCTGATGTGGGTCGGCGAGAAGGCCACCCCCGAGGTGCCGCTGCGCCCCTACATGTCGGCGCACCTGAAGAAGGTCGTCAACCCGAGCGAGTGGGCGAAGGACCTCAAGGACCTCCCCGACGACGGCATCGCCTTCTTCCGCTGAGCCGTCCGCCCGGCCCGCCGCCGAGCGGGCCCCGCGGCCCCGTACGGCTGCGCGAGGGGGATCACGACTCCGTGATCCCCCTTTTCCCTGCCTAGACTGTCCTCGTGGTCACCACGGACTGGAAGAGCGATCTGAGGCAGCGCGGCTACCGGCTGACGCCGCAGCGGCAGCTTGTCCTGGAGGCTGTGGACGCGCTGGAGCACGCGACTCCCGACGACATCCTGACCGAGGTGCGCAAGACCGCCTCCGGCATCAACATCTCCACGGTCTACCGCACCCTGGAACTCCTCGAGGAGCTGGGCCTGGTCAGCCACGCCCACCTCGGGCACGGCGCCCCCACCTACCACCTCGCGGACCGGCACCACCACATGCACCTGGTGTGCCGGGACTGCGAGTCGGTCATCGAGGCCGACGTGTCCGTCGCCGAGCCGCTGACCGCGCGGCTGCGCGAGACGTACGGCTTCGAGACCGACATGAAGCACTTCGCGATCTTCGGTCGCTGCGCGGACTGCGTGGGGAAGCCCCGAACGCCTGAGGGTTCAAGTAACCGGACGTAGGGTGGTGGGCATGCAGCGCCAAACAACGACCAGTCCCCTGCTGTCGCTCCCCGGTGCCGTCCCCGCGGAAGGCCCCGACGAGGGAGTCGCCGCGCACTACGGAGACCTCTTCCGCGAGCAGCGCGCACTCGCGGACGGCAAGGGATTCGTCGACCTCTCCCACCGGGGCGTCGTCGCCGTCACCGGCCAGGACCGCCTCGCGTGGCTCCACCTGCTGCTGACCCAGCACGTCAGCGACCTTCCGCCCGGCCAGGCCACGGAGGCGCTGATCCTCTCCGCGCACGGCCACATCGAGCACGCTCTCTACCTCGTCGACGACGGCACGACCACCTGGATGCACGTCGAGCCCGGCACGCAGGGCGAGCTCATCGCGTACCTGGAGAGCATGAAGTTCTTCTACCAGGTCGACGTCTCGGACCGGACCGGCGAGTACGCCGTCGTGCACCTGCCCGCCGGCAGCATCGCCGCCGTCCCCGGCGACTGGCCGGTGCGCGAGGTCCCGTACGGCCGCGACGTGTTCGTGCCGCGCGGCGAACTGGAGGACCTCGCGGGGCAGGTCGGCACCCCCGTCGGCGTGCTCGCCCTGGAGGCGCTGCGGATCGAGGCGCACCGGCCGCGGGTCGGCCTGGAGACCGACCACCGCACCATCCCGCACGAGCTGGGCTGGCTGGACACCGCCGTCCACCTCGACAAGGGCTGCTACCGAGGCCAGGAGACCGTCGCCCGGGTGCACAACCTCGGCCGGCCGCCGCGCCGCCTGGTCTTCCTCCACCTCGACGGCAGCGAGGTCAAGCTGCCCGGCCACGGCACCCCCGTACGGCTCGCCGCCGACGGGCCGGACGGGCGCCCGGTCGGCACCGTCACCTCCTCCGCCCGGCACTGGGAGCTCGGCCCGATCGCCCTCGCGGTGATCAAGCGCAACACGCCCGTGGACGCCGCGCTGCTGGCGGACGGGACGGCGGCGAGCCAGGAGACCGTCGTCGAGCCGTAGGCGCCCTACATATCCAGCACGACCGTGAACGGGCCGTCGTTCGTGAGCGAGACCTTCATCTCCGCTCCGAACCGGCCCGTCTCCACGTGCGCGCCCAGCGACCGCAGTTGCGCCACGACCTCGTCGACCAGCGGCTCGGCGACCGGGCCGGGCGCCGCCGCGTTCCAGGTGGGGCGGCGCCCCTTGCGGGCGTCACCGTAGAGGGTGAACTGGGAGATCACGAGCAGCGGCGCGGCGATGTCCGAGCAGGACTTCTCCCCGGGCAGGATGCGCAGCCCCCACAGCTTCCGGGCCAGTTGGGCCGCCTTCTCCTCCGTGTCGTCGTGCGTCACCCCCACCAGCACGCACAGGCCGGGACCGGCGATCTCCCCGACCGTCTCGCCGTCCACCACGACACTCGCTTCGCTCACCCGCTGGGCCACCGCACGCATGCCGTCATTGTCCCGGCTGGGCGGGGGCGCGCGGCACCCGGGCCGTACGCCCGCTTGGACTCACGTACAACTGTCCGGAGCCGCCGTTCGGGTGCAGGTGCCTGCGCGACGCAGCTACTCGGTGGCACGATCGATATCTGCCCGACGTGGGGGACGAGGGGACGGACAGCGATGAAGCACAGCATCACGACCGGCACGGCGGAAGGCGATCGCATGCTCAAGGCACCGGGCCCGCGCTCCCCGCTCACCGCCGGCACCCCCCAGCCCGACTTCGCCGGCCTGACCCTCGAAGGACTGCGCACCGCGCGCCGTGAGGCCCAGCTGGAGGAGGCCGACCTCTCCTACCTGCGGCGGCTCCTCCAGGGCCGGATCGACATCCTCCGCGCCGAACTCGCGCGGCGCACCGCCCCGGACGCCCCCGTGCTCGACCGGCTCTCCGAGATCCTCACGGACACCCCGTCCCGGCACCGCTCCTCCGCCCGCCACGTCACCCTGGGCACCCCGCACAGCGAGCGCTACCGGCAGCTCGCCGAGGAGATGCTCGCCGAGGTCCAGCTCTCCGACCTCGAGGCCCGCACCGACCAGGAACTCCACGACGCGATGGGCCGGCTGGTCCGCAACGAGCAGCAGGTCTCGCGCTGCCGGCAGTCCCTGCAGCGGACGGTCGACGGCTGCAGCACCGAGATCGCCCGCCGCTACCGCGAAGGCGAGGCCCGGGTCGACGACCTGCTGGCGGGCGACTGACGTCAGCGTCGCGAAAACGGGATGCGGCCGGGGTGGGCGTCCGCCTACCGTGCGGGACATGAGCCTTGAGGTCCGTACGATCGGCGACTCCGACTTCCCCGGCTGGCTGCGCGCCGCGAAGATCGGCTTTCACCGGCCCCCGTCGGTGACCGAGGAGGAGATCGCACTCCGCCGCCCCCAGACGGACCTGGACCGCACCCAGGGCGCCTTCGACGAGGGCCGCTGTGTGGCCACGTTCCGCAGCATGCCCCGCGAACTCACCGTGCCCGGCGGCGCGGTGCTGCCCGCCTCGGCGATCACCAATGTCACCGTCACCGCCACGCACCGCCGACGCGGCCTGGCCTCCCGCATGATGGCCGCGGAACTCGACGCCTCCGTGCGACGCGGCGAACCGGTCGCGATCCTCGTCGCGGCGGAGTACCGGATCTACGGCCGCTTCGGTTTCGGGCCGGCCGCCGGGGTCACCGAGTGGGAGGTCGACACCGCGCGCGCCGGCCGCCCCCAGGGAGCGCCGTCAGGCAGCGGACGCGTCGACGTCGCGGACCCGTCCGAGGTCCTCAAGCTCGGGCCCCAGCTCCACGACCGGGTGCGGCTGCGGCATCCCGGCGCGATCAACCGCACCGAGCGCAACTGGGAGTACGCCACCGGGACGGTGATCAACCCCTCCTTCCCCTGGAAGGAGCCGACCTTCGTGCTCTACCGCGACGCCTCCGGACGCGTGGACGGCCTGGCCGCGTACACGGCCGAGGACACCTGGCACGGGATGTTCCCGAAGGTCCCGCTCACCGTGCGGGAGTTGATCGCCGCCACCCCCGAGGCGGAGCGCGCGCTGTGGCGCTACCTGCTCGCCATGGACTGGGTCGCCACCGTACGCACCGGCTTCCGCGGCCAGGACGACGTCCTGCCGCTGCTGCTGGACGACCCGCGCGCGGCTCACGTCCACTCCACCAGCGACTTCCTGTGGCTGCGCCTTCTCGATGTGCCGCGAGCGCTGGCGGCCCGTACGTACGCGGCCCCGGGCACCGTCGTCCTCGACGTCACCGACCCCGACGGGTACGCCGCCGGCCGCTTCCGCCTCGAAGCCGCCGTTGACGGCACCGCCACCGCCGGGGCGGCCCCCTCCGCCGCCCCGGACATCTCCCTCACCGCGGCCGCCCTCGCCTCCCTGTACCTCGGCGACGAGTCGGCGGCCCGCCTGACCGTCACGGGCGGCGTCACGGAATCCCGCCCGGGCGGCGCGGCCCGCGTCGACGCGCTGTTCCGTACGGCGCGCAAGCCCTGGCCGATCGACACGTTCTAGTCGTCGCTAGTGGTGTCCGTACGACACCAGCACCAGGAGGACGAGTACCCCGCCGACGCACATCGCGTAGCTGGAACGCGCCCTGTGCCCGGCGGCCACCAGCAGCACGCCCACGGCCATCAACGGGCCGTACCGCCAGGCCAGGTACTGCTCCAGCAGCGCCGCCATCACATGGCTCCACAACATGATCACACTCCTCCTCTCTGCTGAGTTCAGCGACAGCCGCGGCACGAATCGAAGCTACGTACGGAATTTGGTGCCTTCCACTGGTCAGCAGTGGCGGCCTGTCCGGAGCTGGGCAAGGGGCCTCGCTCAACTGCGCCGTCACGTTGGGCACATGTGTGCAGCCGTGGCTTCTTGACCGTGCAACCGTGACGGGTGAAGAGGAGGGCGCACTGTCTACTGGGCGACGAGCAGAGCGAGCACCACGAGCCCAAGACAGGTGAGAGTTGTCTTCCTGGTGCGGTGGCCGATGGTGACCACCCCGAGCGCTACTGCGCCGGCTGCTCCGTACCGCCACTGGATGAGTTGTTCGAGCGCGAAGGCACACAGAGCTAGTGCGGGCATGTGTGGGCCCCTTCCCTGAGCCACCACCCGCGGCTCACGCCGGCACGTCGTCGGACCGCCGGAGCCGGGGACCTCCCCGTTGCATCAACATGCTCAACTCCGCATAGAATTGGCTTAGTTGACTGATAGGCCTCACTTGAGGTGTTCCATTTGATTGCGATCGACAAACTTGATGCATCCAATGCGCCCCCTGTGCGCCTGAGTTGTAGGCTGGTTCGCATGAACAGCGATGCACCGCCCAGTGGGGCCAGGCACACGTACAAGCGCGTGGCTGCCTCGCTTCGGGACGACATCGACCGTGGGGAACTCCCGGCGGGGGCCCGACTTCCCACCCAGTTCGAGTTGGTCGACCAGTTCAAGGTGTCCCGGGCCACGATCCAGCGCGCTCTGAAGGACCTCGAGAAGTCCGGGTATGTCGTGGCGGAACAGGGGCGCGGCGTCTTCGTCGCGGACCAGCCCGGTTCCGTCGCCGAGTCGAAGGCGAACGGTTCAGGCGGTCATGTGATGCCGTTGACGGTCGATCTCGCCACGGCCGTCGGCAATGCTCTCGAGGCGGATGAGGTCACGATTGACGCCTTCTGCCTGACGACCGAGTCATTGCACCGCGCCGTCGGCATGCACGCGCCCCGGATCATGAACGGCTATATCCGCCCGCGGAGGATCCAGCTCCGCCTCGTTCTCCCCAGCAGTGAGGCCTCTCTCGCGGTCCCTCAGCGCGTGGACGAGCCCAGTGACGAACGCCCGCTGGACCGCCTGAGAAGGTTGACCAACTTGTATGCGGTTGGCTTGGTCAACTCCCTCAAGGATCTGGGTGAGCGCGGTGACGTCCCTGAGGTCGACATCAAGATCAAGACGGTTCGCGTCACGCCCATGCACAAGCTCTACATGCTCAATGGCCGTGAGGCCATCTTCGGCTATTACCGCTTCATGGAGAGGGAGCTCGGGCTGGCCGGCGACACCATTCAGATCTACGACGTCCATGGGGTCGACGCCAAGCTCTTCAGCCTCAAGGGCGAGATGCTGGAGGAGTCCCGGAAATGGTTCGAATCGCTCTGGGACACCATCGCGGAGGACCAGGAGCTGACGCTGTTCGAGTGAAGCGGACCCGGCTACGCCCGCCAGAGTGAAAGAGATCCCCGGGGTCCTCGGATCAGCAGGACTCGACTTGCGGCGCCCGCCTTACCCGCTAGGCTCATGCCTCAAACCGGAACGGCGGTTGAACCCCGTGGGGTTCGTCAGGCTGTCTGTGGCCGGGCCGGTTTCCGGTGACGCCGCGACAAGCAGGAGCAGCCCTGTGGGTACTCCCCTCCGCATCGACAGGCGATCGACGCAGGACGGAGAGTGCTGTGGCCGCATTGGTGAATTCCACGGCGATCCTTATGAGCGCTTCGTCAGCCATGCGATGCACTGCGGCACCAGGACGAACGGGTTTCACAACCAGAATTTCCTGATGCCCCTGCTGAATGACCTGGCGGAGCAACTGGGGCATCATCCGAACGGCCCCGTGAAGGTGCGTGTGCCGATCCCGGGCGCACTCAAGGTCGTGACTCGCACGTGGCGTCATGAGTCACATCTGCTGCGGGCGCTCCAGGGGCGTGTACCCAATGTGCCGGCGCTGCTCAAGCAGAGCCGGCGTTCGTCGCTGCACGTGTACGTCGAGGGCGTCACGCTGTCCGTTCTCTGCCCGCCGGGCAAGCCGGTGGACACCCTCTACGTCAAAGCATTGGCCGACCTCTTCGGGACCCTCAATGACGTCCGACGCCAGGACCTGCCTCCTCTTCCGATGAGGTGGCCCAAGGACGGAGACAGTCGGGGGTACCTCCGTTGCCTGGCCCGGCTCACGGATGTCTTCGTGCGCCGCCCCAATTGGAGCCGGTTCGGCAGCCTGTTCACTGCGCTGGGCGTACCCCGTGATGCCGTACGCCGTTACTCGGCGGGCATCCCGGCGATGCGGTCGCGGCCGTACGCGCTCCTTCACACGGACCTGCACCGCGACAATCTCGTCGTGACCGGCGACATGGCCCGCCCGCTGTTCTTCCTCGACTGGGAGCTGGCGTCCTACGGCGATCCGCTGCACGACCTCGCCACCCATCTGGTGCGCATGCGCTATCCCGAGGACCAGTGGGCGGAGGTGATCGAGGCGTGGAGGAGCGCCGTGTCCGCCGTCCGGCCGGAAGCGGTCGCCGGACTTGATGACGACCTGCCCCTGTACCTCGGCTTCGAGCGGGCGCAGTCGGTCTATCCGGACGTGATGCGAGCGGCGGCCGGGCTGCGGAGAGATCCAGGTGTCCGCGATCTTGACCTCACCGCAGCCGAGGTCCGCCGAGCACTCCGCAGGGCACGCGGACCTCTCGGCCTGGAGCTGGCAGACGACTTGACGGTCATCACGGACGCACTCATGGATTGGCGTCGGAGGCAGTCGGCGAGGCACGAGGCGCCGCCCCCTACAGGGCGAGTGCGACCAGGAGGATGACGACGCCCCCGACGCACAATGCATATTTGTCCTGGTCGGGGAGCTTCTCCCAATAGTGGACGAGGACGCCGAATGCCACGGCTCCGGCTGCACCGTACTTTTGTTCGACGAGCCACTCGAGCCAGAGGACGACGTGCATTGAGGTGCTCCCTTCGGCGGTGCGCTTTGGCAAGGTGACCGCGCAAAATGCGTCAACTCCTTTGCATTTGCAGTCAACTTGACTGGTCATGTCGTTTTGGGGTTGTTCCATGCCGGAGATGGCGGAAAACTTGGCCAGTCATAGCAACCTGTCTGATGCAACTTGCCAACCTTTGGATGGTGTTGCCTCTTGGACGTAGGTGGTGAGGGGCTGGACCCGGCGGTTCCGCCGTACCGGGGCATCTCGCAGGTGCTCCGTGGTGAGATCCGGTCCGGCCTCTACCGAGTGGGCTCGCAGATCCCCACCCAGCAGTCACTGGCGAGGCGCTTCGCCGTGTCGCGTGTGACGGTCCAGCGGGCGCTGGAGGAACTGCGGAGCGAAGGGTTCATCGACTCCCAGCGGGGACGGGGGTCCTATGTTCTGAGCAATGTCCCTCGCCCCAGGGAAACAACGTCCCGCAGCCTGCCCGGCACCTCGGGCGTCGCACTCGCCAAACACATCAACACAGCCTTTGAAGCTCCACGGGTGACCCTGGACGTGTTCAGCCTCACGACAGAAAGTCTGAACGCTGCCTTGGCCCTCCCGCTGTTACGCGTTCGCGGCGGCGAGATCCGGCCTGAATCCGTACGAGTGCGGATACTCCTGCCGAACCTGGAGGGCCCGTTGGCTGTCCCCCGTCGCGTGGGTGATCCGGAAGATGATCTGCCGCTCAAGCGGCTTCGGGAGCTGGTGCGGAATCATACCGGCACCTTGGTGAGCTCCATCGTTGCGCTGTCGGACCTGGGGTTGGTCTCCGATGTCTCAGTAGAGGTCAAATCGGTGGCGGCCACGCCGTTGACCAAGGTGTACTTGATCAACGAAACGGAATCTCTGCACGGGTTCTACTCGGTGGTGGAGCGTCCTGTCCTTTACCGCGGTGAGGAGATGAGGATCTACGACTTCCTGGGGCTGGGCTCGATGCTCTTCCACTGCTCCGCTGCGGCGGCAGGGCCTGACTCGTACGACAGCGCATTCGTGGAGCAGTCGAAGGCGTGGTTCGAGTCCCTCTGGTCAACCATCGCTCAGCCGTTGACACTCTTCGAGTGACCTTGCGCCCTCCCGTACCGACCGACATAGCCGTCCTGCGTGGCCTGGCGGCCTCTGCGAGATGTGTGCTCTTCGACTTCGACGGACCGTTGGTCGGCCTCTTCGCGAACCATCCGGCTCCTGGCGTCGCCCGTGTGCTCAAGGAGCGACTGAGAGAGTGGGGGGAGCTGACGCCAGCTATGAGCAGCTGCGACGATCCCTTGGAGGTGATCCGGGCCTTCGCGCATCACCCCAGGACGGAGGAATTGGAGAAACTGCTCACCGACCAAGAGATCCACGCGGCGTCTCTGGCGGTGCCGGCGCCGCACTCGGACGAACTGGTTCGCCTTCTCGTCGACCGCGGACGCCAGGTCGCCGTCACGACGAACAACTCGCCACAGGCCGCTTCCCACTACCTGGCGGGCAGAGGCCTTGAGGAGCTTTTCGGCCCGCACATCTACGGCCGAACGCAGGATCCGGCTCTGATGAAGCCCGATCCGCACTGCCTGAACTGTGCGATGGAGAAGACCGGCCATGAGCCGGCCGACTGCCTGATGATCGGTGATTCCGTCAGTGACTACGTCGCGGCCGAGGAGGCCGGGGTCACCTTCCTGGGCTATGCGCGTAGAGCCGAAAAGGAGGCGGATCTGAGGGCAGCCGGTGCCGAGTTTGTCATCGACTCCTTGGAACTCCTGTGCTCTGCGGCCCGTGATGTCTGAAGCGTTACGGGTGTTGCGCTGTCGACCGCCGGGTTGCAGGGGACTGCCCGGGCTATGCTCATCCACACACGTCGGCTGTGAGACGTGCCACACCCTTGTCCACAGTTCGAGGAACATTGGCCACTACCGTTGCAGCGCTTACTGTCGCCTCCGAGCTTGAGGCGCTGCGTGTGGTGGGCCCGCTCGAGGGCTACCACCACGAGGCCTATGCGGTGCTCCTGGATGCCGGAAGCATGCTGGGACGGCGGTTCCGGTGGCTGAAACTCCGGGAACCGCGGCCGGGAATCTTCTGGTACGACCTTCGCTGCTTTCAGTCAGAGGAGGCGCTGCTCCGACTCCTCCAGGGATCGGTCCCGCGTATCCCCCAAGTGGCCCATGTGGCTGGGAAGGTGTCGGGGCTCTCTTTCATCGAAGGGGTGACGCTCGGCAGTCTCAAGCCTGGGGGCAAGCGGATCGATGGCCGGCATCTCGACCAGATTGAGGAAATCTTCCACAGCCTTGCGATCCTCGACACCAGCGCCCTTCGAGCTGATCTTGCGTGTGATCACGCTGAACAGGCCGTAGCCGAGAACTCGGACCGGTTCCTCGACGACCTGATCATGCACACGATTCAGGACGTCTACGAACAGCACCGCGCCAGGTTCGGGGGGATCTTCGACGCGCTCGGGATCAACGACGACGCATTGCGCAGGCTTCTCGGGAGGCAGAGTTCGCTTAAGCCCCGGCCGTACCGACTGGTCCATGGTGATCTTCACCGGGAGAACTTCATCATCGATCCGGGTGGAGACCTGTGGACCATCGACTGGGAACTGGCCCGGATCGGTGATCCCCTCTACGACCTGGCCACCCACCTGCATCTGATGTCCTATCCGAAGAAGCAGGCAGCGGAGGTGGTGCGGCGTTGGAAGCGCGCGGTTGAGAAGGCCCAGCCGGGGCTGTCTGCGGGAGTGGATGAGGATCTGGAGGTGTATCTCGCCTACAAGCGCATGCAGTCCGTGTACACCGACACGATCCGTGGAGTGACCGGGTTGCTCGGCGAAGTGGGGTCACTCGGGCCGTATCTGCGTACCGCCCGAACGTTGCGGCGGACACTGAAGCGGGCCCAGCGCCCGCTTGGGCACAAGCGGACCCCCCTCACTGTGACGATCGCTGTCGTCCTTGCCCTGTGGTGTCTCAAGAACGGCCACGTCTCCGTGCCGTCAGGACGGACCCAGCGACATCCAGTGCTCCGGCTTCTCCAGTGGCTGGAATCCAAGCTTCGCGTACACCCCGTGCGCGTCGTGGGTGGCCAGCAGCACGAGCCGAACGCCCAGCCCCTCCACGTGGTCGCGGGCAGCAGTCGTCAGCGCCGTCGCCAGGCCGCGGCCGCGGGCGGCCGGGGTGACGTAGACGTCGCAGAGCCAGGCGAACGTGGCGTGGTCGGTGACGACGCGGGCGCAGGCGACCTGGGTGCCCGTCGCCCTGTCGTACGCGCCGAAGTCGAGGGAGGCGGCGATGGCCGCGTCCTGGACGACGCGGGGGCGGCCGAGGGCCCAGTAGGCGTCGGTGGAGAGCCAGTGGTGGACCAGGGCGGCGTCCACGCGGGCGGGGTCGGCGGATATCTCGTACCGGTCGTCTCTCATGGGGCCCGAGGCCAGGAGACGCGGCTTCGTGCAGCACTGCTTACCGGTTCGATGAAGGACTATTAACTGGACCTTGAGGTTGCTGTGGGCCCACGCTCGACGCATGGGTATTCACGTACCGCTCATCACCCCCTTCGACGAGGCCGGCCGCGTGGACGCCGGCGCCCTGGAGCGGCTGGCGCACGAGGTGGCCGACGGAGGCGTCGCCGGGCTGGTGGCGCTGGGGACGACCGCCGAGGCGGCGATGCTGGACGAGGCCGAGAAGGCGGTCGTCCGGGAGACCGCTGGGCGGGTGTGCCGGGAGCGGGGGCTCTGGTACACCGTCGGCGCCGGCGGGACGGACACCCGCAGGGTCGCGGCCGAACTCGCGGGGCTCGACGCGGACGCCGCCCTCGTCTCCGTGCCGTCGTACGTCAGGCCCTCCCAGGACGGCGTCGTCGCGCACTTCGAGGCCCTGGCCCGGGCGTCCGCGGTGCCGCTGGTCGTCTACAACATCCCCTACCGCACCGGGCTCGCCCTCACCGCCGACACGGTGCGCCGGATCGCCGCGATCGACGGGATCGTGGGCTTCAAGCACGCCGTCGGCGGCATCGACCAGGACACCGTGCTGCTGGTGGGGGAGGTGCCGCTGTACGCGGGGGACGACGTCTTCGCTCCCGCGCTGCTCGCCCTGGGCGCCGAAGGGGCGATCGCCGCCTCCGCCCACCTGGCCACCGAGCGCTGGGTGGAGCTGGCCCGCTCCCACGACCCGGAACAGGGGCAGGCGCTCGCGAGGCTCGCCGCCGCCCTCTTCGCCGAGCCGAACCCCACGGTGATCAAGGCGGTGCTGCACGTCCAGGGACGCATCCCGAGCCCCGACGTGCGCCTGCCGCTGCTGCCCGCGGGCCGACCGTCCCTCGGGGCGGCACTCCGGGCACTCGCCGCATCGGGGGATACTCGGGACCGTACGTACGCACTGATCGGAGAGACCGGATGAGGATCGGAATCGTCGGAGCCACCGGCCAGGTCGGCGGTGTCATGCGCAAGGTGCTGGCCGAGCGCGACTTCCCGGTGGAGCAGTTGCGGCTGTTCGCGTCGGCGCGGTCTGCAGGGCGCACCGTGCCGTGGAAGGACGGCGAGGTCACGGTCGAGGACGCGGCCACCGCGGACTACACCGGTCTCGACATCGTGCTGTTCTCCGCGGGCGGCGCCACCTCCAAGGCGCTGGCCCCCAAGGTCGCCGCCGCGGGCGCGGTCGTGATCGACAACTCGTCCGCCTGGCGGATGGACCCCGAGGTCCCGCTGGTCGTCTCCGAGGTCAACCCGCAGGCGGTCGCCGACCGCCCCAAGGGCATCATCGCCAACCCGAACTGCACCACCATGGCCGCCATGCCCGTGCTGCGCCCGCTGCACGAGGAGGCGGGGCTGACCGCCCTGGTCGCGACCACCTACCAGGCGGTCTCCGGCTCCGGCCTGGCCGGTGTCGCCGAGCTCGACGGCCAGGTGCGCAAGGTCGCCGACCGGGCGACCGAGCTGGCCTTCGACGGCGAGGCCGTGGAGTTCCCCGAGCCCGCGGTCTACCAGCGGCCCATCGCGTTCAACGTCGTCCCGCTCGCCGGGAAGATCGTCGACGACGGCCGCTTCGAGACCGACGAGGAGCAGAAGCTCCGCAACGAGTCCCGCAAGATCCTGGGCATCCCGGAGCTGAAGGTGTCCGGCACCTGCGTCCGCGTGCCCGTGTTCTCCGGCCACTCGCTGCAGGTCAACGCCCGCTTCGAGCGCCCGGTCAGCGTGGAGCGCGCGTACGAGCTGCTGGCGGCCGCCCCGGGCGTGGAGCTGTCGGAGATCCCGACCCCGCAGCAGGCCGCGGGCAAGGACCCCTCCTACGTCGGCCGGATCCGGGTGGACGAGACCGTCGAGCACGGCCTGGCGCTCTTCCTCTCCAACGACAACCTCCGCAAGGGCGCCGCGCTCAACGCCGTCCAGATCGCGGAGCTGGTCGCCGCGGAGCTTCGCGGCTGACCCCGTTCGTCCTTCCGGGTGCCCCGGCGCGACCGCGCGCCGGGGCGTCGTCGCGCTTGACCCTCACACCGTGTGAGGCGCTGGACTCGGAGACGTCATGTTCGGCATCGGAGACTTCGCCAGGCACGGCCGCGTGTCGGTCCGCATGCTGCGTCACTACGACGCCATCGGACTGCTGCGCCCCGACCGTGTCGACCCCGCCACCGGCTACCGCCACTACGCCGCCGGGCAGCTCGCCCGGCTCAACCGCGTCATCGCCCTCAAGGACCTCGGCTTCACCCTCGATCAGGTGCGGTCGATCCTCGACGAGGAGGTGAGCGCGCAGGAGCTGCGCGGCATGCTGCGGCTGCGCCGCGCCGAGCTCGCGGCGGCGATGGCCGCGGACGCGGCCCGGCTGGCGGGCGTCGAGGCGAGGCTCCGGACGATCGAGAGCGAGGGACGGATGCCCAGCGACGACGTGGTGATCAAGAAGGTGCCCGCGGTGCGGCTCGCGGAGCTGACGGCGACCGCGGCCGGGTTCGAGCCGGCGCAGATCGGGCCCGTCATCCAGCCGCTGTACGACGAGCTGTGCCGGCGGCTGGACGCGGCGGGCGTGCGCCCGGTCGGGTCGGGGATCGCGTACTACGAGGACGTGCCGGAGGGGGAGGGCGCGATCCTCGTCCACGCGGGGCTGCAGGTCGCGGTCGAGCCGGACGGCGGGTACGACTTCGCGGTCGTCGACCTGCCGGAGCTGGAGAGCGCGGCGACGATCGTGCACCGCGGCTCCATGGACGACGTCCTGCGCTCCGAGCAGACGCTGGCCCGCTGGATCGACGCCCAGGGCCACCGGTCCCTCGGCTACCCCCGAGAGCTGTACCTGGAGTGCGAGGGGCATCCCGACACCTGGGTGACGGAGCTGCAGGAACCGGTGGCGACGCGGGCGTGAGCGGTCACCCCATCGGCTTCCCCTGCTGAGCCGCCTCGGCGACCAGCTCGAAGGCCGTCCGGCCGTCCAGGGACTCGCGGATGACGTCCGCGTGCCCGGCGTGCCGGGCGGTCTCCTCGATGAGGTGGAGCAGGATCCAGCGGGCGCTGACCTTCATGCCCGGCGGGTTCCAGGGCGCGTCCGGAAGCGGCACCACGACGTCCAGGTCGGGCAGCGCCAGGATCGCCTCCTCGGTCTCCCGGCCGGTCCTCGCGTACTCCTCCAGCCAGCCGGCGAGGGTCTCGCCCTCCAGCAGCCGGAAGCCGTCGAGGTAGTCCGCCTCGGTGCCCTTCTTGTCCTCGTGGCCGAGCAGCAGGCCCTGCACCCAGGACTCCTCGGTCCTGGTGACGTGCTTGACCAGCCCGGCGAGGCTCATCTCGCTGACGCTGGGCCGCGAGGAGGCCTGCTCGTCGGTGAGGCCGAGCACCGCGCGCCGCACCCCGCCGCGCTGCGCCTCCAGGTACGCCAGCAGTGCGTCCCGCTCACCCGTCTCGTTCCGTACCACCGTCGGCATCGCGCTCCCCTTGTCGTCGGTCCTGGCTTCGGGCGCCGGTCCTCCGGCGTCCTTCGCGTCTTCGACGGTACGCAGCCATGCGGTCAGTTCCGGTCCGCAATGGGCCGCGAGGAGAAGGCTCCCCCGGACAGGACGGGTACGACGGAGGCCGCGTCGACTTCCGTGGCGATCGCGACGTCCTCGGGGAAGCCGCCGCCGCGGAGTTCGCGCCCGGAGGCGCAGGCCGCGACGGCGGCGGCGGGGTCGGCGGTCCCGGTGAAGGCCGCGGCCGCGGTGTGCGCCTCGGGGGAGGGGGTCGCCGCGGGCGCGCGCCGGCGCAGCGCGGCGACGACGGCGCCGGCGCCGAGCAGATCCTCCAGCGCGGGGCGCAGGGTCCCGTCGGGCCAGCGCTCGCCGGCGGCGACCACCGCGACGGGACGGTCGCCGACGCCGTAGCCGTGCCGGGCGAGCCACGAGCCGACGGCGCCCGCGTTGCGCAGGGAGGCGGCGACCACGGTCGCCGCCTCCCCGGCCGCGGCGGCGATCGCCGAACCGTTGGGGGAGGGCAGCACCAGCCGCGGGGTGAAGGGCGCACGGCGCAGGGCGGCGGGGGACAGCGACCACGGCGAGCGCTCGGTCACCTCTCGGCGCCCCACGGCCAGCCGCGCCCCGACCCGCCGCGCGTACGCGGCCGCCGTCGCGTCGCGCCAGGCGTACGGGTGCACCGCGGTCCCCGCCTCGACGGCCACCGTCACCGCGGTGGTGAAGGACAGGACGTCGACGACGACCAGGCAGGCCACGTGCGCCCCGACCCGCCGGGCGCCCTCCGGTCCCCATTCGAAGCGCACCCCGTGGCCGGTCTGCAGAAACCATTCCTCGTCCATGGGCCAGGACTATGCCGCCGCGGCCCCTCCGCGTACATCGGCGACCACGCAACTGACGTTGTCCGGACCGCCGGCGGCGTTGGCCAAGTCCACCAGCGTGCGCACCGCCGCCTCGGGCCCGGCGCCGGAGGCCAGGGCGCGGTGCAGTTCCCCGTCCGGTACGACGGTGGACAGGCCGTCCGTGCACAGCAGGTAGCGGTCGCCGGGACGCGGGTCGTGCAGCCGCAGGTCGGGCAGGCGCCCGGCCGGGCGGGTGCCCGAGCCCAACGCCCGTACGAGCAGCGACCGCTGGGGGTGCGAGGCGGCCTCGGCCTCGGTCAGCCGGCCCTCGTCGACCATCGACTGCACCATCGTGTGGTCGTGCGTGATCCGGAAGAGCTCGCCCTCGCGCAGCAGGTACGCCCGCGAGTCGCCGATGTGGACGAGGGCCAGCCGCTCCCCGGACCACAGCAGCGCGGTGAGCGTGGTGCCCGAGTCCGCGAAGCCGCGCACGGTCTCGTCGGCCCGGTCCAGCGCGTCCTGCAGCATGTCCAGCAGACCGCCCGCGGCGGCGCCGGTGTCGAGCTCCCTCAGCGCGTCGACGGCGGCGGCGCCCGCGGGCGCCCCCTCACCGCCGAAGCCGTCGGCCACCGCCAGCAGCCGTTCGCCGGCGTAGGCGGTGTCCTGGTTGCCCGGCCGGACGAGGCCGGCGTCGGAAAGGGCGGCGTAGCGCAGTTCCAGGGGGTGGTTCGCGTCGTTCACGGCGGAGTCCTTCCGGGACAGGTGATCGACGAGGAAGACGGCCAGGTCCCGCCGGGCGCCGTGCGCGGCCTCGGTACGCGCCCAGTACGCCCGGATCTCCCGCGCGGCGGCGGGCGCGTCCAGCGCGCACACCTCCCGTATGCGGGCCAGCGGCATCCCCAGCCGCCGCAGCCAGGCCACGAGCCGGGCGCGCTCCAGCTGGGCGGGCGCGTAGTGGCGGTAGCCGGTCAGCGGATCGACCCGCGCGGGTGTCAGCAGCCCCAGCTCGTCGTACAGCCGCAGTGCCTTCGGTGACAGCCGGGACGCCTTCGCGAACGCCCCGATCGTCAGCGACTCCATGGCGGGCTCCCTCCCTCGGGCCGGGCGCCGCCCGGCCGCCTCGATGCTGCGGCCTGCCCCAAGGTCAAGGTCAACCGGCCGCCCGGGCTCGTTCACAGGGCGATCGGGCGATAGGCGAGTGCCGCGTCGACGATCCGCTCGGGCGGGGCGTCCTCGAGACCGGCCGGCGGGTGGAAGAGCAGGTCGCAGGCCTGCGGGTGCGGGGTGTTGCAGTCGAAGAGCAGCAGGTGGTAGTCGGTGTCCTCGCCGGCCGGAGCGGCCTCGACACGGCGGACGATCTCGGCGAGTTCCTCGCGCGTGACGTCGGCCACCCGCGGCCGGGCGGGCCGGGCGGCCTCGCGGGCGAGCTCCTCCAGGCCGCGCGACGCGTCGTAGCAGGTGAAGTCGGACAGCAGGTAGTCGTGGCCCGTGCGCTCGTTGAACGCGGTCACGGCCTGCTCCGCCGGTTCGCCGGACCCGGCCATGTCCTCGATCCGCTCGATCTCACGGGCGAGCTCCGCCAGTCGTTCCGGGCTGACGGGCGGCGGGAGCAGTTCGGGTCGAAGGTCCACGCAGGCATGGTGCCCGCGGGCGCCGACATCGGGCGTGTGCCTGGCGGGCCCGCGACGCGGCCCGGGGAGGGGTAGGTCACACGACCGTAACGAGACTTTTGCAAGCACCTTGCTTGCAAAAGTTAGCACCGCGCGGCATGCTCGGACTCATGGCTTCACTGAACGTCGGCACCCTCGGCGAGTACCTGCGGGAGCAGCGCCGCAACGCGCAGCTGTCCCTGCGTCAGCTCGCCGAAGCCGCGGGGGTGTCCAACCCCTACCTCAGTCAGATCGAGCGCGGGCTGCGCAAGCCCAGCGCAGAGATTCTGCAGCAGCTCGCCCGGGCGCTGCGCATCTCCGCCGAGACCCTGTACGTGCAGGCCGGGATCCTCGACGAGCGGGACCAGGGCGACGGGATGGAGGTGCGGACCGCCATCCTGGCCGACACGGCGATCAACGAGAAGCAGAAGCAAGTCCTCGTGCAGATCTACGAGTCGTTCCGCAAGGAGAACGCCGCAGTGGAGGAAGCTCTTGACGAGCAGCCCGCTGCGCCGCGCGAGCACGCGGCGAAGAAGGCGGCGAAGAAGGCCGTCGCCGTGCTGAAGCCGAACGCGTCCGGACCGGCCGGACAGGGCAGCGGCGGTGGCGGCGGCGACGCCGCGGCCGCCGGGTGACCGGCCGCGCCCCGGAGCGCGGGACGAACGATCCGACAGACGTATCCGCCACCATCCTCAAACGGGAGAAACCCTCATGGCGATCACCGAAGACATCGTCAAGACCCTCAAGGACCCGACCCCGCTGTACGCGCTGGCCGGGACCGCGGACCTCGCGGCCGAGAAGCTCAAGGAGGTCCCGCCGCTGATCGAGAAGATCCGCGCCGAGGCCCCCGAGCGGATCGAGAAGATCCGCGGCACCGACCCCAAGGCCGTGCAGGAGAAGGTGACCGCGCAGGCCAAGGACGCGCAGACCAAGGCACAGGCCAAGGTCAACGACCTCCTGGGCACCATCGACGGCGACCTGCGCAAGCTGCGCGACTCCGCGCAGGACTTCGCGCTGCAGCAGGTGGGCCGCGCCGCCGAGTACGCGGTCCGCGCCAAGGAGGCGTACGACGGCCTGGCCGAGCGCGGCAAGGACGCGGTCGCCACCTGGCGCGGCGAGGCCGCCGAGCAGGTCGAGGACATCGCCGTCGCGATCGAGCCGGAGCCCGTCCCGGCGGCACGGCAGGCACCGGTCTCGGACACCAAGCCGGCACCCGCTCCCGCCCCCGCGCCGTCCCCTGCGCAGGACGGCCAGGGCAAGAAGGGCGCCCCCGCGGCGGCCAAGAAGGCCCCCACGGCCAAGAAGCCCGCGACGCCGGGGAAGCCCGCTTCCTGAGCGGCCGGGCATCACGGGCCGGGCACGCATGGCGTGCCCGGCCCGTTGTGCCGGTACGGTGGGAGCCGATGACGGAGGTGGACGGCAATGCTGGTGCAGGGCTTCTACGACTTGCTGGGCTGGGTCTCCATCGCCCTGCTGGTGTTCGCGCTGTTCGCGCTGGTCGACGCGGCCATCCGGCGCGAGGACGCCTACCGGGCGGCGGACAAGAAGACCAAGGCCTTCTGGCTGATCATCCTGGCGGTGGCGGCGGCGCTGATCGCGATCCTGCCGATCATGTCGTTCCTGCCGATCATCGGCCTGATCGCGGTGATCGTGTACACGGTCGACGTGCGTCCGGCCCTCAAGCAGGTGTCGGGTCCGCGGCGGCGCGGCGGCAGCAGCAGCGACGGCCCGTACGGCCCCTTCAACCGCTGAGGCGGTCCTCCCCCGGCCGGCTGGCCGGCCGGGGCCGCCGGATCAGGCGCCCGACTCCAGGAGCATGAGAGCGACGTCGTCCGTCAGCTCCCCGCCGTTGAGTTCGCGCACCTCGGCCATGGCCGCGTCCAGCAGCTCCTCGCCGGCGAGTCCGGCCGACAGCTGCCGCCCGACCAGGTCGACCATGCCCTCCTGGCCCAGCCGCTGCGCGCCCAGGCCGATCCGGCCCTCGATGAGCCCGTCGGTGTAGAGCATCAGGCTCCACGCCTCGCCCAGTTCGAAGCGCGCGCCCTCCCAGCAGTCCTTCTGCGGCAGCAGCCCGAGCGCCGGGCCGCCGTGCTCGTACGGCAGCAGCTGCGGCGCCATCCCGGACAGCGACAGCAGGGGTGCCGGGTGGCCGGCCAGCCACAGGTCGGCGGCGCGGCCGTCAGGAGTGATGTCGACCTGGCAGAGGGTCGCGAAGATCTCGTCGTCGGAGCGCTCGTGCTCCAGGACCTGCTGGAGCGTGCCCAGCAGGGCGGCCCCGCACAGTCCGGCCAGGGTGAGCGCGCGCCAGGCGATGCGCAGCTCCACGCCGAGGGCGGCCTCGTCCGGGCCGTGGCCGCAGACGTCGCCGATCATCGCGCGCACGGTGCCGTCCGGGGTGCGGACGGTGTCGTAGAAGTCGCCGCCGAGCAGGGCCCGGCTGCGGCCGGGCCGGTAGCGGGCGGCGAAGCGCAGGTCGGCGCCGTGGAGCAGCGGTGTGGGGAGCAGCCCGCGTTCCAGCCGCGAGTTCTCCTGGGCGAGCAGCCGGGTCTCGGTCAGCTGGCGCTGCGCGACGTCCGCGCGCTTGCGCTCCACCGCGTAGCGGATGGCCCGGGTCAGGTGGGACGGGTCCAGGTCGGCGGGCGTCAGGTGGTCCTGGGCGCCGACGCGGACGGCTTCCGCGGCGCGCTCGGCATCGGTGTCGGTGCCCGGGGTGAGCACCAGCACGGCGGTGCGCGGGGCGAGCCGCAGCAGCTGCCGCAGGCTGTCCATCGCGTCGGGCGCGCCCTCGGCGGCCTGGGCGGAGAGCTCCAGCAGGATGCAGTTGACGTCGTCCCGGAGCAGCCGCTCGGCCTCGGTCAGGTTGCGGGCGCGGCGGATGCGGACGCGTGTGCCGGAGACGTCCAGCAGGTCGGGGACGGTGAAGGCGCCGGCGGGGTCGTCACCGATGACGAGCAGGGTCAGGGCAGGGGAGGTCCGGCCGTTGGCCAGGGGTGTTTCCCGGCGCGGCCCCGGCACGGCGGCGTACTGGTCGGCGCGCCGCCCGGTCGCGGACATCGGCGACATCGGACAATTCCTTCCCTCCCCCCGAGGGCAACGTCCCGGAGCGGTCGGATCGGTCGGATCGGTTGCTCAGCTCCGAGAACACTGAAGGGCGACCATAGCGGTAGCGCCCGGCGGCGGGGGAGCCCTGTTGGTGAACCGCGCGTGTCATATGCGGTGCTGAGCTGCGGATTTCGGCCTCGGGAGGACGAAGCGGGCATGACCAACGTCACGTTTGCCCCATCGCGGCGTGGTGCGCGTCACGCGGCGGGGGTCACAGGACGCAGGTCGCAGCGGGGTGCCGGGCCCTCTCCCGTCACCCCGGGCGCACGACCCCGAGGACGGGGCATCGACCCGGCCCCCGCCACCGTGATCCGCCGCCCGGGGCGCGGCGCGTGGACGATGGCGCCGCCGCCCACGTAGACACCGACGTGGCCGGCGTCGTCGAAGTACACGGCCAGGGCGCCCGGGCGCATCCGCGCCACGGGGACGCGCGGCAGGAGCCGAGCCGCCACTGCTCCTGCGAGATGCGCGGGATGCCGACCCCGGCGGCGCACCAGGCGGCCCGGGTCGGTGCGGAGCAGCCGTAGGCGGCCGGGCCCGCCGCGTATTTGACGGTCCGTCACATGACTGGGGATGGTGCCACGGGAGGCGCGATCGGCCGCAGGCGCGGGCCCGCGCATCGCGCTCCCGCGCCGTCCCGGTCCCGCGCCGTGCCGGACCGGCCCGGCGGCGGGGATCAGCGCGGCGCCGGCGCCAGGGCCTCCCAGCGGACGGTCACCTCGCCCTGGCGCCAGCGGGCCGGGGTGTCGGTGACCGGCCAGCCGCCCGGACCCGCCAGGCTGCGCACCGTGCGGATCCAGCGCTGCCGGGCGCCCAGTGAGGCGAAGGGCGCCGCAGCCGCCCACGCCCGGTCGAAGTCGGTGAGGAACGCGTGGACCGGCTCGCCCGGCACATTGCGGTGGATCAGCGCCTTGGGCAGCCGCTCCGCCAGGTCGGAGGGGCGCTCCAGCGAGCCGAGCCGGGTGGCGAAGGTCACCGTGCGCGGCCCCTCGGGGCCGAGCGCCACCCACACGTGGCGGCGGCCGATCTCGTCGCAGGTGCCCTCCACCAGCAGCCCGTCCGGCGCGAGCCGGGCCCGCAGCCGCGTCCACACCTCGGCGACCCGCTCCTCGTCGTACTGGCGCAGCACGTTCGCCGCCCGGATCAGGGCCGGCCTGCGGCCGCCCGGGAGGGGCACCTCGAAGCCGCCGTGCGCGAAGGAGAGCCCCTCGCGCGCGTACGGCCGGGCGGCGGCGACCCGGGCCGGGTCGATCTCGATGCCGACGACCTCGGCGTCGGGGCGCGCGGTGCGCAGCCGTACCAGCAGCTCCAGGGCGGTCCAGGGTGCCGCGCCGTAGCCCAGGTCCACGGCGAGCGGGTCGTCGCTGCGGCGCAGGGACGACCCGTGCTGGGCGGCGATCCAGCGGTCCATGCGGCGCAGGCGGTTGGGGTTGGTCGTCCCCCGGGTCACCTCTCCGACCGGCCGTGTCGCACGCATGCGTCGAGCCTATGCGAGGCGGCGGCCGCCGGATCCGGGGCATGTCGACGGTCACGCTTTGGCAAAGCGGAAATGGATCTAGGCCTTCCGCCGGTTGTCACTGTTGAAGGGTGGCGCCCGCTCAGCCGCCCGCCGGAGAAGTGGAGGACGCGACGTGAGCCAGTACGTGGCGAAGGTCCTGGCCGGCGGTGCCCACCGCCGGTTGCGCCGCCATGCCGGCGGGCGCCGTCCGCGGCGCGTGGCCATGCTCAGCGTTCACACCTCGCCGCTGCACCAGCCCGGCACCGGGGACGCGGGCGGCATGAACGTCTACATCGTCGAGCTGGCCAAGCGGCTCGCGGAGGGCCCCGGCGTGGAGGTGGAGATCTTCACCCGGGCCACCACCGCCGCCCTGCCGCCCACGGTCGAGCTGGCCCCCGGCGTCCTGGTGCGGCACGTGGACGCGGGCCCGTACGAGGGCCTGAACAAGGAGGACCTTCCCGCCCAGCTGTGCGCCTTCACCCACGGGGTGATGCACGCCGAGGCCAGCCACCGGCAGGGCCACTACGACCTGGTGCACTCGCACTACTGGCTCTCCGGCCACGTCGGCTGGCTCGCCGCCGAGCGCTGGGGCGTCCCGCTCGTCCACGCCATGCACACCATGGCCAAGGTCAAGAACGCCTCGCTCGCCGAGGGGGACACCCCCGAGCCCACCGCCCGGGTCATCGGTGAGACGCAGATCGTCGGCGCCGCCGACCGGCTGATCGCCAACACCGCCGAGGAGTCCGACGAGCTGATCCGGCACTACGAGGCCGACCCCCGCAAGGTCGCCGTCGTTCACCCCGGGGTGAACCTGGACCGCTTCCGGCCGGACGCCCACGGCGGCCGCGCCGGGGCCCGCGCGCGCCTCGGCCTGCCGCAGGACGCGGTGATCCCGCTGTTCGCGGGGCGGATACAGCCCCTCAAGGCGCCCGACATCCTGCTGCGCGCCGTGGCGATCCTGCTCGCGGAGGACCCGTCGCTGCGCGAACGCCTCGTCGTCCCCGTCGTCGGCGGGCCGAGCGGCAGCGGCCTGACCAGGCCCGAGCGACTGCACAAGCTCGCCGCCCGGCTGGGCATCTCCGACCTGGTGCGCTTCCAGCCGCCGGTCGCCCAGGACCGGCTCGCGGACTGGTACCGGGCCGCGTCCGTACTGGTCATGCCCTCCTACAGCGAGTCGTTCGGGCTGGTCGCCATCGAGGCACAGGCCTGCGGCACGCCGGTGGTGGCGGCATCGGTCGGCGGACTGCCGGTGGCGGTGAAGGACGGCGAGACCGGGTTCCTCGTCGCCGGTCACGACCCCGCCGACTACGCGCGCGCCCTGCGCCGCTACGTCGATCACCCGCAGCTGGTGCCCGCCATGGGCGCGGCCGCCGCCCGGCACGCGGAGTGCTTCGGCTGGGACGCCGCGGCCACGCGGACCGCCGAGGTGTACGCGGGTGCGATGGCCGAACGCCGTCGTCGCCTACGATCGCCGCATGGGTGAGCGGGAGCAGACGTCGGCACGCGCGGCGGTCGAACAGGCACTGCAGGACGCGGAACTCGACTGGGAGACCGGCGCCGGGGGCGAGTACGTCGTCAAGCTCCCCGGCACGCGCAAGCTCTCCACCACCGTCGCCCTCGCCGTGGGACGGCACACCCTCACGGTCAACGCCTTCGTCGTGCGCCGCCCCGACGAGAACCATGAGGCCTTCTACCGCTGGCTCCTGGAGCGCAACACGCGGCTGTACGGGGTGGCCTACGCCATCGACGCGCTCGGCGACGTCTACCTCTCCGGCCGGCTGCCCCTCGTCGCGGTGACACCCGAGGAGGTCGACCGGGTGCTCGGCGCCGTCGTGGAGAACGCCGACGGCAGCTTCAACACGCTGCTGGAGCTGGGCTTCGCGGACGCGATCCGCAAGGAGCACGCCTGGCGGACCGCGCGCGGCGAGTCCACGCGCAACCTCGACGCCTTCACCCATCTGATCGGCAGGGCGGACAAGGGCGCCGAGTAGCGCGCCGCCGCCCCGGCCCCGCGACGTGCCGGCGGGACGTCCGCACGGGGTGCGGCGCGCGACGACACGGTCTAGCAGTCCGCGGTCGGCTCCGGCACCCGGGCGGGGGCCGGCGGCGCCGCGTCCACCGGCTTGGTCCGCGCCCCGCGCTCCCGCAGCAGCAGCCAGTAGCCGGCGCCGGCGACGGTGCCGACCACGGCGCAGGCCCCCCACACCACGCCGCCGCCCCACCGGTCCAGCGCCACCCCGCCCAGCAGCGGCCCGGCGAAGGACGCCGCGGGCCAGGACAGGGAGTACATCCCCTGGTAGCGGCCGCGTGCGTGCGACGGTGCCAGGTCGGCGACCAGCGACATCGAGGCCGGCGCGTGCAGGATCTCGCCGACCGTCCACACCGCCACCGTCAGCGCGTAGAACCCCACGGAACCGGCGAAGGCGGTGAGGCCGAAGCCCCAGCCCATCAGCAGCGTGCCGGCGGTGAGCAGCGCCGCCACGCTCCGCCGCTCGACGAGCCGGGTCAGCGGGAGCTGCAGGAGCACGATCAGCAGGCCGTTGAGGCCGATGACCAGGCCGTACTCGCTCGCGGTGAAGCCTTGGCGGCCCATGTGGACGGAGAGGGTCGTCGAGCCCTGCTGGGTGACCGTGCCCAGCAGGAACGTCAGGGCGACGAACGCCATGAAGCGCCGGTCGCGCAGCACGACCCCGAGGCCGACCCGGGACTCCTTCGCCCTGGCGACGTCCGCGGGCGGCGCTCCGGATGCCGCGGGCCCGTGGCCCGGCATGGACTCCGGAACCCTGGCGTAGATCACCAGTGCGCAGAGCAGCGTCATGAGTGCGTCGCCGAGGAACAGCCAGTAGTAGCCCTGCGAGGCGATCAGGCCGGCGGCCGCCGAGGAGACGGCGAAACCGATGTTGATCGCCCAGTAGTTGAGGGAGAACGCCCGTACGCGGTCCGCCGCGGGCACCACGTCCGCCATCATCGCCTGCACGGCCGGCCGCGACGCGCTGCTCGCCAGGCCGATCATCAGGGCCACCGCCGCGATCGCCGCCTGCCCGTGGACGTACGCCAGCGTCGCCGTGGCGAGCGCGGTCGCGATCTGCGCCAGCAGCATCGTCGAGCGCCGCCCGACCCGGTCGGTCAGCACCCCGCCGACGACCGCGCCGAAGGCGCCGCCGAGGCCGTACAGGGAGGCGACGAGACCGGCGTAGGTGGCGGAGTACCCCTGGTCCCCCGTGAGGTAGAGGGCGAGGAAGGTGACGACGAAGCCGCCGAGCCGGTTGACCAGCGTGCTGGTCCACAGCCACCAGAAGGTCCGGGGGAGTCCCGAGACGGTCTCCCGTACGGCACGTCTGACATCGGGCACGGCGGCTGCTCCTCGCGGTGTTCGGGGCGTCGTATGCGTAATGGGCCAGGCTGGCCTGCGCAGCTTACAGGCGCCCTCCGGAGGGGACCAAGGGGTTTTCTCTTAGACTCCTTGGCATGGCAGAAGCTCCCTACAAGCTGATCCTCCTCCGCCACGGCGAGAGCGAGTGGAACGCGAAGAACCTCTTCACCGGCTGGGTTGACGTCAACCTCAACGAGAAGGGCGAGAAGGAGGCGGTCCGGGGCGGCGAGCTGCTGAAGGACGCCGGACTCCTCCCCGACGTCGTCCACACCTCCCTCCAGAAGCGCGCGATCCGCACCGCGCAGCTGGCCCTCGAGGCCGCCGACCGGCACTGGATCCCCGTCCACCGCAGCTGGCGCCTCAACGAGCGCCACTACGGCGCCCTCCAGGGCAAGGACAAGGCGCAGACCCTCGCCGAGTTCGGCGAGGAGCAGTTCATGCTCTGGCGCCGCTCCTACGACACCCCGCCGCCGCCGATCGAGGACGGCAGCGAGTTCTCCCAGAGCGACGACCCGCGCTACGCCTCCATCCCGCCGGAGCTGCGCCCGCGCACCGAGTGCCTGAAGGACGTCGTCGAGCGCATGCTGCCGTACTGGTACGACGGCATCGTCCCGGACCTCCTGACCGGCCGCACCGTGCTGGTCGCCGCCCACGGCAACAGCCTGCGCGCCCTCGTCAAGCACCTCGACGGCATCTCCGACGCCGACATCGCGGGCCTGAACATCCCCACCGGCATCCCGCTCGCCTACGAGCTCGACGCCGACTTCCGCCCCGTGACCCCGGGCGGCCGCTACCTCGACCCCGAGGCGGCCGCGGCGGCGATCGAGGCCGTGAAGAACCAGGGCAAGAAGAAGTAACCCGACGCGATCAAGCCCCCTGCCCGCGGTTTCCCGCGGGCAGGGGGCTTGTTGCTGCTCCGGGGCCGTGTCTGGGCCCTCAGTGAGTTGATCGGGCTGTGCTCAGCCCGTCGGAAACTCCGGCTCCGGCCGTTCTCGCGTCTCCGCCTGTGCTCCCGCCTCGCGGAGGGCCGAGACGGCTGTGGCAGCGACTTCCTCGGGCACGCCGGCGAGGATCACGGCGGGAACCTCTGTCACCAGAACCTTGCTGTGCCAAAGGCTCAGCCCCTTCAGCCGACGCACGACCTGGGCGACATCCAGCACGCGGACGCCCGGATCGGTGAGCACCGCGTCATGGGACACGTCGTCGCACACCAACTCCACGTACTCGTCCGTCATCGCTCCCCCGCCTCTCTCCCGGCTCTGAGACTACGAGCACTGAAATGCCCTGTCGCGTCGATTCGGTGGCGTCGAAGACGGCGGCCACGGTGCGGCGACAACACGGCGTTGGCGCAGATCGGCATTTGCCCGGGCAGGGCATGGGCCAGGCGGTGTCCGCAGCCTCGGTCTGGGCTTGATCCGCTTCGGCGGGCATCCGGGATCAGGAGTTCAGCCCCGGGGGATGTCCGGGCAAGACCCGGGGCGAGGAGAAGGAGTTTTCGTGATCATGCTCCTGATCCGCCTCCGCAGAAGTGCCGCAAGGCCGCGGGCGGCGGTCAACCGGATTCGCCCCGCCGCGGCGCCCGCGGGGCCGGTGTCGGTGGCCGTCGCTAGCATCGGCGGCAGCCTTCGGGGAGGGAGCCATGGGGTACACCGGCGATGTGGTCCTGGCGCGCTGCGACACACCATTGGAGCGGCTGCCCGTGCTCGGTGACCCCGCGCGGTGCATCGAGGAGCTCGACCAATACCTGGAGGTGTGCGGGCCGCGGCCGGGGGGCCGGCAGACGCTGCGACTCGGCACGGGGCTCCCGGACGACGAACACGACCAGTGGCTGGACGCACTGGTCGAGGCGACCGGTTCGCCCGTCCTGATCGCGAGCGTCGCCAGCGACGTCTGCCTCGTACGCGGCCGCACGCCGTCCGGCGCGGAATGGTCCGCCTTCCTCGACCCGGAGATGGCCGCCGACTACGAGAGCGCCGGTTCGCCGCCGCCCGTGGACGACCCGCCCCCGGGGGGAGGGCGAGAAGGAGCGGAACCCGATGGATGCTCGCGGAGGTGCCCGGAATCGTGCGGGAGATCGCCGACTGGGCCGCCGAGGCCGGGTTCACCGGGGACCGTGAGGCGCTGCGCGAGGTGCTCGCCGAACGGGCGGACCCGTTCGTGGAGGACCTCTTCCTCAAGCTGATCGACGCCTGCGGACTGCCACCCGCCCGACCCGAAGGAGAGGACCCTGTGGAGATCGCCCCCCTCGCGCACTCCGGCCACCGCCCCGTCGACGGCGGCCCGCACGGCGTCGCGCTGGAGAAGGCGGTGCTGAACCTCCCCCGCGACGGGAACCTGGTGCTGGAGTGCGCCGGGGACGAGCAGTGCTACCACCAGGTGTGGCACCGCCCGGACGGCACGTACCAACTGGAGTACCGCGACCGCGCCCCCGCCGAGCACTACCGGACGCGTACGGTCTCGGCGGAGAAGGTCGTGGCGGCCCTGCCGGGCTGGACGGCCGGCGCGGCCGGCTGGCGGGACGCCTTCCCGTGGGAGTCGATCGGCTCCTGGTTCACCGATGTCTAGAAGCCTGAGGTCGTTGCCCGTGACCGAGCCCTCCCTCCACTCCGTCTCGACGGCCGGTGCGTACGACGCCGTCGCCGTCCGCTATGCCGAGCTGTTCCACGACTACCTCGACTCGCTACCGCTGGACCGCGCGGTCATCGCGGCCTTCGCCGACTCCGTGCGGGCGGCCGGCGGCGGGACCGTCGCCGACCTGGGGTGCGGCCCCGGGTACGTCACCGCGCACCTCCGGGACCTCGGGCTGGACGCGTTCGGCGTCGATCTGTCGCCCGTGATGATCGGCCTCGCCCGCGAGGCGTATCCCGGCCTGCGCTTCGACGTCGGCTCCATGGACGCCCTGCACGACGTCGCCGACGGCGAGCTGGACGGCATCCTGTCCTGGTACTCGGTCATCCACACCCCGCCGCGCGACCTGCCCTCGTACTTCGACGAGTTCCACCGGACCCTGGCCCCGGGCGGACACCTCCTTCTGGGCTTCTTCGAATCCGGCGGCGGCCGCCTCGACGCGTTCGACCACAAGGTGACGACGGCCTACCGCTGGCCGATCGACGACCTCGCCGCCCTGGCGGTCACCGCCGGTTTCACCGAGACCGCCCGCATGCTGCGCGAGCCCGGACCGGAGGAGCGCTTCCGCAGGGGCCACCTGCTCATGACCCGGGACGGCGGTCGCCGTGACGCCGATGAGTTTCCGGTGCCGCGCCCGTCCTAAGGGCGTACGCGCCCATGCGTCAGGAGGAGGCAGCGATGACCACCGACGGATTCACCACGTGCCTGTGGTTCGACGGGAAGGCCGAGGAGGCGGCGGACTTCTACGTCTCGGTCTTCAAGAACTCCGCGATCGGCAAGATCGGCCGCTACACCGAGGCCGGGCCGGGGCCCGCCGGGTCCGTGGTGGCCGTGGAGTTCACGGCCAACGGCCAGAAGTTCGTGGCGCTCAACGGCGGACCCCAGTTCACCTTCAGCGAGGCGGTCTCGTTCCAGATCCGCTGCGCCGACCAGGCAGAGGTCGACCACTACTGGGAGAAGCTCACCGACGGCGGCGAGGAGGGCCCCTGCGGCTGGCTGAAGGACCGGTTCGGGGTGTCGTGGCAGGTGTTCCCCGAGGTGCTGCTGGAGATGATCGCGGACGCCGACCCGGAGAAGGCCACGCGGACCACGAAGGCGATGCACTCCATGAAGAAGCTGGACCTCGCCGCGCTGCGCCGCGCGTACGACGGGGCGTGAGTGGGGGAAACGGCGTCGGGGGCCCGTCCGGAGTGACCGGACGGGCCCCCGAGCGTGAAGAACGCGGGTGGCGTGGAGCGGTGGAGTCAGCAACTGCCGCCGCAGCGGCAGGGCGCTCCGGACTGGCAGCCGCATCCGCAGCCCGATCCGCAGCCGCACGCTCCGAGCAAGGGCAGCTCACGGATGCCGGGGGACTGCGGGGTCCCCTCGGGGGACGGCTGGTCACGGGCGGTGGGTGACGTGGGGGACTCGGGCATGGTTACCCTCCTCTGCCGTTGGCGACGGCTGCCTGCATGCCTTTCACCAGTGAACGACGCCCCACCCCGGCGCATCAACGGCGCGCGGAAGCGTTCGCCCCGGAGGGTGCACCCGCCCCGCGCGCCGTCCCGCGCCGTACGGCCGACACGGCCTAGTCCGCCGGCATCGGGGTGGGCGGCGGGGACAGCTCGTCGGCGTGCTCGCCCGTGACGAGGTAGACGACGCGCTTGGCGACCGAGACCGCGTGGTCGGCGAAGCGCTCGTAGTAGCGGCCGACGAGCGTGACGTCCACGGCCGTCTCGATGCCGTGCTTCCAGCGGTCGTCGAGCAGGTGCTGGAAGAGCGTGCGGTGCAGCTCGTCCATGCGGTCGTCGTCCGCCTCCAGCTGCAGCGCGTCGTCGACGTCCTTGGTGACGATGACCTCGGCGGCCTTCGCCATCAGGCGCTGAGCCAGCTGGCCCATCTCCAGGATCGTGCTGTGCAGGTCGCGCGGGACGGCGGTGTTGGGGAAGCGCAGCCGTGCGAGCTTCGCCACGTGCCGGGCGAGGTCGCCGGCGCGCTCCAGGTCCGCGCTCATGCGCAGGCTGGTGACGACGATCCGCAGGTCGGTCGCGACGGGCTGCTGGCGGGCGAGCAGGGTGATGGCCCGGTTCTCCAGCTCGCGCTGCAGGTCGTCCACCTTCTCGTCGGCGGCGATCACGCTCTCCGCGAGCTTGAGGTCGGCGTCGAGCAGTGCCGTGGTGGCCCGCCCGATCGCGGAGCCGACCAGCCTGGCCATCTCGACCAGGCCGTCACCGATCGAGTCGAGTTCCTCGTGATATGCGTCGCGCATCGCATTCCTTCCGTTGCCGCTTCAGCCATTCGAAAAGAGGATTGTCCTCCCACGCTGACACGCCCCCAACCTCGCGGGCGCACGCGTACCGCCCGAGCATCCGGAATGAACCGGCACTGACACCACGGTGAACTCTTGGCAACGCGCGTTCGAGAAGACGCTCCGACCCTGTGGGCCACTCATTTCGTCCCCCTAACCTGGGTGTATGGACGTGAACGCGGCAGTCGCCGCAGCCAGTGCGATCGCCGGGCTCTGCACCGGTGTGATCGCTGTGCTCGCGTTCCGCTGGAGCGAGCGGGAACAGGCCCGCCCCACACGCACATCCCTGCGGCCCGACGCCGCAGCCGTACTACCGCCGGGCGTGGACACGGTGCTGTCCGTGCTGCGCTCGTCGGCCGTCGTCCTCGACGAGGGCGACACGGTGGTCAAGGCGAGCTCGGCGGCGTACGCCCTCGGGCTGGTCCGCGGCGGCAGGCTCGCCGTCGACCAGATGCTGCAGATGGCCCGGGAGACGCGGCGGGACGGCGAGATACGGCAGGTGGAACTGGACCTGCCCCGCCGGGGCGCCGGCCGCGGGGAGGGCCTGGCGGTCTCCGCCCGGGTGGCACCACTGGGCTCGCGCCTGGTCCTGCTGCTGGTCGAGGACCTGACGGACGCGCGGCGCATCGAGGCGGTACGGCGAGACTTCGTCGCCAACGTCAGCCATGAGCTCAAGACCCCGGTCGGCGCGCTGTCGCTGCTCTCCGAAGCGGTGATGGACGCCAGTGACGACCCGGAGGCCGTCGAGCGCTTCGCGGGCCGGATGCAGATCGAGGCCGCCCGGCTGACCAGCCTGGTCCAGGAGATCATCGACCTCTCCCGGGTCCAGGACGACAACCCCCTCGACGACGCCGAGCCCGTCGCCGTCGACGACCTCGTCGCCGAGGCCGTCGACCGCTGCCGCCATCCGGCGAACGCCAAGCAGATCACCATGGCCACCGGCGGTGCCCCGGACCTGTACATCTGGGGCAACCGCAGCCAGCTCGCGGCCGCACTCGGCAACCTCGTCGAGAACGCGGTCAACTACAGCCCGGCCCGCACCCGCGTGGGGATCGCGGGCCGCAGGGTCGCCGCACCCGGTGGCGACCTGATCGAGATCTCCGTGACCGACCAGGGAACCGGCATCTCCGAAAAGGACCGGGACCGCATCTTCGAGCGGTTCTACCGGGTCGACCCGGCGCGTTCGCGCGCCACGGGCGGCACCGGGCTCGGTCTGTCCATCGTCAAGCACGTGGCCGCCTCCCACGGCGGGGAGGTCACGGTGTGGAGCGCCGAAGGCCAGGGCTCCACCTTCACCCTGCGGCTGCCCGAAGCCGCGGTGTCCCGGGACGCCCGGGACCGCTCCACCGCCGTGGCGGCGGAGGACGGGGAGCCCGGGCCCGGCTCCGGCTCCTCCTCCGCGCTCTACGAGACGTTTCCCGATCACATCCCCGCCCCGGAGGTCCTTCCGTGACCCGAGTACTCGTCGTCGAGGACGAAGAGTCCTTCAGTGACGCCCTGTCGTACATGCTCCGCAAGGAGGGCTTCGAGGTCGCCATCGCGGCGACCGGACCCGACGCGCTGGACGAGTTCGAGCGCAACGGCGCCGACCTGGTCCTGCTCGACCTGATGCTGCCGGGCCTGCCCGGCACGGAGGTCTGCCGGCAGCTGCGGCTGAAGTCCACCGTCCCGGTGATCATGGTCACCGCGAAGGACAGCGAGATCGACAAGGTTGTCGGTCTCGAAATAGGAGCGGACGACTACGTCACCAAGCCCTACTCCTCGCGCGAGCTGGTCGCCCGCATCCGGGCGGTGCTGCGCCGCCGCGGCGAGCCCGAGGAGATCTCGCCCTCGGCGCTGGAGGCCGGACCGGTCCGCATGGACGTCGACCGGCACGTCGTCACGGTGGGCGGCGGCAAGGTCGACCTGCCGCTCAAGGAGTTCGACCTCCTGGAGATGCTGCTGCGCAACGCGGGCCGCGTCCTCACCCGCATGCAGCTGATCGACCGGGTCTGGGGCGCCGACTACGTCGGTGACACCAAGACCCTCGACGTCCACGTCAAGCGGCTCCGCGCCAAGATCGAGCCGGACCCGGGTGCCCCGCGCTACCTGGTGACGGTCCGCGGCCTGGGCTACAAGTTCGAGCCGTAAACCGGCCGCGGCCGGCACCGCCGGACGTGAAGGGGCCCCGGGCGCGATGCGCGCCCGGGGCCCCTCCGTGTACCGGGGTGCCTCAGCCGGCGGGCGACTCGGTGATCGTCTCCGTCTCGGTGGGCGAGGCCGTGACGCCCTCGGCGGGCGACTCGCCCGGGCTCGCGGTCTCGGTGGGCGAGGGCTTCGCGCTCGGCCCGAAGGAGGTGTAGTAGCCGGCGGCGGGCAGCGCCAGGCTCGGCAGGGAGACCTCACCGGTCTTGCTGAAGTCGAAGACGACGTTCTTGAAGTCCCCGTCGTTCTTGCTCTCGGAGCCGCCCTTGAAGACGGCGGACGGGTTGCCGTCGCCGCCGAGCAGCATGGAGCTGTGACCGGGGAGCGTGATCGGGCCGGACAGATCGGCGTCCAGCTCACCGACCTTCACGGAGTCCAGGGTCTGCTGGTCGTCGCCGTTGTTGAAGATCTTGGCCGTCACCGAGGAGGAGCCGTCGGAGGTGGCCTGGGTGAGCACCACGACGTTCTGGACCTCGATGTCGCCGACGCTGGTCGCGGCGTTGTCCGGCCTGATGCGCAGCGTCTCCGCGTTGTTCCCGGCGGCGCAGGCGGCAAGCGGGAAGAGCGAGAGTGCGAGGGCGGCGGCGAGAGCGCCGCGTCGAAGGCTGCTGCTCACGGCGGCGGCATCTCCTTGGGCGGGGTACGGACGTACGGGACTTACGGGTTACCTGGTGCGGGATCAGGTTACCGAGCCCGTTCGGCTCGCCCGCACCCGGCCACCCCCGGGCGGGCCGGGGCTTCACCCGCCCGGGTGTCCCGGGGGCGTTCCAGGGGCCGCCGATGGCCTTACGCGGGGCGCCGGACAGTCCGGCCCGGGCGCGGCGGAATCCATTCCGGGATTCCACCGAACGATTCCCGCCACACCGGCAAGATCCATTTACCGTTCATCCGCCGTACGGAAATCCGGCGTGGTGCGAAAATGGATCGCATCAAGCCCGTGGCGGCCGAACGGAGTAGCGGGAGACCCCCCGCAAGAGAGCGACAAATCGGGATGTTCCTCCCCTTGTCCGGGCCGTCCGCAGGGTGTAACGGGGGCGTTTCAGGGCCCCTCGGCACCCGCTCCGACCTGCGAATTCCGCCTTCCGCCAGTCCTTCGCAGCACGTTCCGGTCGCACTTGTCAAGCCCCGAGATATGCCCTGACCTGCGAAAACGCCATTCAGAACCAGCCGTTCCCGTGTTACCCTGGATAGCCACGGAAGGGGTACCTGTCACATGACGTTCAAGGTTGGCGACACCGTGGTCTATCCCCATCACGGGGCCGCGCTGATCGAGGCCATCGAAACTCGCCAGATCAAAGGCGTGGACAAGACCTACTTGGTGCTCAAGGTCGCCCAGGGCGACTTGACGGTACGCGTGCCCGCGGACAATGCGGAGTTCGTCGGCGTGCGCGACGTGGTTGGTCAGGAAGGGCTGGACCGGGTCTTCGAGGTGCTGCGCGCACCGTACACCGAGGAGCCCACCAACTGGTCCCGCCGCTACAAGGCAAATCTGGAGAAGCTCGCCTCCGGTGACGTCATCAAGGTCGCGGAAGTCGTGCGTGACCTGTGGCGTCGCGAGCGGGAGCGCGGGCTGTCGGCCGGTGAGAAGCGCATGCTCGCCAAGGCCCGCCAGATCCTGGTCAGTGAGCTCGCGCTCGCGGAGAACACCAACGAGGACAAGGCCGAGACCCTCCTCGACGAGGTCCTCGCGTCCTGACGCGGATTTCCGCCGTGGTGCCCGGTGCGTTGCATACGCCGGGCACTGCGGCATGCCGGGGCGCCTTCACGGTGACCTGGCACTTCGGCGACGCCGAGGAGCCCCCTCGTCTTCGTTCGCGCGTCGCTTCCCCCTGCATACTGGGTGCCGGGCCCGGGCAGGTGGCCCTGTCGGGGTCACGGAAGGGTCCGACAGGGGCTTCGCGCCCGGCACGTTGAGGCGATACCCATTTCGGCCAAGGACACAAACCTGACTACCGCGGCAGTCATTCCCGCCGCCGGACGTGGAGTCCGGCTCGGCCCCGGTGCGCCCAAGGCGCTGCGCACCCTGGGCGGCGTCCCGATCCTCGTGCACGCGGTGCGTGCCATGACCCGCGCCCGCGCGGTGTCCCTGGTCGTGGTGGTGGCGCCCCCCGACGGGGTCGCCGAGGTCAGGGCGCTGCTCGACAGCCACGGCCTGCCCGAGGCGAAGGACATAAGGATCGTCGCCGGCGGTGAGAGCCGGCAGGACTCGGTACGGCTCGGCCTGGCCGCGCTGCCGGACGAGGTCGAGGTGGTGCTCGTCCACGACGCCGCCCGCCCGCTGGTGCCGGTCGACATGGTCGACGCCGTCGCCGCCGCCGTGCGCGACGGGGCCCCGGCCGTCGTGCCGGGGCTGCCGCTCGCCGACACCGTCAAGGAGATCGACCCGACCACCGAAGCCGTCGTCGGCACGCCGGACCGCTCGCTGCTGCGCGCCGTCCAGACCCCCCAGGGCTTCGACCGGGCGACGCTGCTCAAGGCGCACACCACGGTCACCGGGGCGGTCACGGACGACGCGAGCATGGTGGAGCGGCTCGGCGTCCAGGTGCTGGTCGTGCCGGGGCACGAGGAGGCCTTCAAGGTCACCCGCCCGCTGGACCTGGTCCTCGCCGAGGCCGTGCTCGCCCGCAGGAGGGCCACCGATGACTACTGAGCCGACCGCCGCCGCCCCGCACGTCCCCGTGCTGCCCCAGGTGGGCATCGGCACCGACATCCACGCCTTCGAGGCGGGCCGCGAACTGTGGGTCGCCGGCCTGCTCTGGGAGGGCGAGGGGGACGGCCTGGCCGGGCACTCCGACGCCGACGTCGTCGCGCACGCCGCCTGCAACGCGCTGTTCTCCGCCGCCGGCATGGGCGACCTGGGCGCGCACTTCGGCACCGGGCGCCCGGAGTGGTCCGGCGCCTCCGGTGTGACCTTGCTCACGGAGGCGGCCCGGATCGTCCGCGAGGCGGGCTACGACATCGGCAACGTGGCCGTCCAGGTCATCGGCCCGCGCCCCAAGATCGGCAAGCGGCGCGACGAGGCCCAGAAGATCCTGTCCGCCGCGGTGGGCGCCCCCGTGGCCGTCTCCGGCGCGACGACCGACGGTCTGGGCTTCACCGGGCGCGGCGAGGGACTGGCCGCCGTGGCGACCGCCCTGGTGGTCCGACGCGCGAAGTGACCGGCGGCGCGGACGAGTTGACCCGCCGCCCGCGGGGCCGCGCCGTCCGCCGTACGGGTGAAGCGGCCACCGGCCGGCAGGCCGGGCGGCCGGTGCCACGGCCCCCGCGAGCGTCACAACACCGTGAAGCTCACGCGGAGCGGACGGCGCACGCACCCGGGGCCACTACCCTTGATGCGTGACTATTCGCCTGTACGACACCGACGCGCGCCAGGTCCGTGACTTCACCCCGCTCCGGCCGGGCTGCGTCTCGATCTACCTGTGCGGCGCGACCGTGCAGGCGGCCCCGCACATCGGGCACATCCGGTCGGGCCTGAACTTCGACATCATGCGCCGCTGGTTCGCCTACCGCGGCTACGACGTGACGTTCGTCCGCAACGTCACCGACATCGACGACAAGATCATCACCAAGTCCGGCGAGCAGGGCCGCCCCTGGTGGGCGATCGGCTACGAGAACGAGCGGGCCTTCAACGAGGGTTACGACGCGCTCGGCTGCCTGCCGCCCACGTACGAGCCGCGCGCCACCGGCCACGTGCCCGAGATGATCGAGATGATGCGCGGCCTCATCGAGCGCGGCCACGCCTACGAGTCCGAGGGCAACGTCTACTTCGACGTCCGCTCCTTCCCGGACTACCTGGAGCTGTCCAACCAGGAGCTCGACAACCTGCGCCAGCCGGAGAGCGAGGGCGAGACCGGCAAGCGGGACGCGCGCGACTTCGCGATGTGGAAGGCCGTCAAGCCCGGCGAGCCGTTCTGGGAGACGCCGTGGGGCCCCGGCCGTCCCGGCTGGCACCTGGAGTGCTCCGCGATGGCCCACAAGTACCTGGGCACCGCCTTCGACATCCACGGCGGCGGCATCGACCTGATCTTCCCGCACCACGAGAACGAGATCGCCCAGGCCAAGGCCTTCGGTGACGAGTTCGCGCGGTACTGGGTGCACAACGCCTGGGTCACGATCGCCGGCGAGAAGATGGCCAAGTCGCTCGGGAACTCGGTCCTCGTGAGCGAGATGACCAAGCGCTGGCGGCCCATCGTGCTGCGCTACTACCTCGGCACCCCGCACTACCGCTCGATGATCGAGTACAGCGAGGAGGCGCTGCGCGAGGCCGAGTCGGCGTTCGCGCGCATCGAGGGCTTCGTGCAGCGGGTCGTCGAGATGGCGGGCCCGGTCGAGCCGGCCGCCGAGGTGCCGCCGGCCTTCGCCGAGGCGATGGACGACGACATGGGCGTCCCGCAGGCGCTGGCGATCGTCCACACCACCGTCCGGCAGGGCAACTCGGCGCTCACCGCGGACGACAAGGAGAGCGCCGTCGCCCGCCTCGCCGAGGTGCGCGCGATGCTCGGCGTCCTGGGCCTCGACCCGCTCGACCCGCACTGGGCCGGCGACGGCCGAGGCGAGGACCTGCACGGGGTCGTGGACTCCCTCGTCCGGCTGGTGCTGGAGCAGCGGGAGTCGGCCCGGGGCCGCAAGGACTACGCGACCGCCGACGCCATCCGCGACCGGCTCCAGCAGTCCGGGCTGGAGATCGAGGACACGCCCTCGGGTCCGCGCTGGACGCTCGGCTCCCGGTAGCCGGGCGCCCGCGTCATCATTGAGACATACGTACGTTCACGCAGTAGCAGCAACAGCAGCAGGAAACAGGTGACCCATGGCCGGCAACAGCCAGCGCAGGAACCGCCGCACGTCCAACAAGAAGGGCGCGACGGTCGGTAGCGGCGGGCAGCGGCGCAGGGGCCTGGAGGGCAAGGGCCCCACCCCGCCCGCGGAGGCACGCAAGGGGCACGCCAAGCAGCGGGCCGCCAACGCCAAGGTGAAGCGCGCCGCTTCCACGCAGTCGCGCCGCCCCTCCGGCCGGGGCGCCAAGTCGACCTCGGAGCTGGTGGCCGGCCGTAACCCGGTGGTGGAGGCGCTGCGCGCCGACATCCCGGCCACGGCGGTCTACGTCCAGCAGTTCATCGACAACGACGAGCGCGTGCGCGAGGCGATCAAGCTCGCCACCGACCGTGGCGTCCCGCTGATGGAGGCCCCGCGCCCCGAGCTGGACCGCATCACCAACGGGCTCAACCACCAGGGCCTGGTGCTGCAGATCCCGCCGTACGAGTACGCGCACCCCGACGACCTCGCCGCCGAGGCCTTCGATGCGGGCGAGGACCCGCTGATCATGGCGCTGGACGGGGTCACCGACCCGCGCAACCTCGGTGCCGTCGTCCGTTCCGTCGCCGCCTTCGGCGGCCACGGGGTCGTCGTGCCCGAGCGCCGCGCCGCAGGGATGACCGCGGGCGCCTGGAAGACCTCGGCCGGCACCGCCGCGCAGGTCCAGGTGGCCCGGGCCACCAACCTCACCCGGACCCTGGAGGCCTACCAGAAGGCGGGCCTCACGGTCGTCGGTCTGGCCGCCGACGGCGAGATCGAGCTGCAGGACCTCGAGGCGCTGGCCGGACCGGTCGTCGTCGTCGCGGGTTCGGAGGGCAAGGGCCTGTCCCGGCTCGTCGGCGAGACCTGCGACCTGCGGGTGCGCATCCCGATGCCGGGCGGCGCGGAGTCGCTGAACGCCGGTGTCGCCGCGGGCATCGTGCTCTACGAGGCCTCGCGCCGCCGGGCCTGAACCTCGGCGTGCCGGGGCCCGAACGGGCGCGCCCCCGGCCTCCGGACCGGGACGCGCCCCCTGACGCGCCCCGGCGGCAACCCCGGTTGACGGGCCTCGGACACAACGGGGCCCGTCACACAGTGTCCTTATCGGGTGTCACTCGGTTAGATGAGTGTGGACACCAGAACACCCCGCACTCCTCCGGGGGGACGGTCGTCGTCGATCACCGACGAGCCTGTGCTCAACATGCTCAAGGTCTCCTCCGACCCGGCCCAGGTCATCGTCAATCACGCGAGCTTCCGCGTGCAGCTCGGCGCGACGTCGGGCCGGGCCCTGACGAGGACCCAGCGCGTCCCCGTGATCCCGACCTCCGTCCGCCCCTCCGCCGCCGCGCAGCGGCGCGGCGCCCCCCTGGTGTGGTCCGGGCGCAGCCAGCCCGGCGACGCCGCCGCCGGCCAGCTGTTCGCCGCGGTGCGCAACGGTCAGGTGGACGGTCTCGACCTCGGTGCCGCGACGCAGGTGCTGCCGCGGATCGAGGAGGCGCCGCAGCCCGTCGTCGGCCCGCCGCGCCGGCCGCCGGCGCCCGGCGAGATGCTCGGCGGCATCCGTCCCGCGCGCGGCGCCTACGACGACTACCTGGACTCCGAGGACACCAACGAGTTCGCGTACACCGCGCCGCCCGCCGGCCCGGACGAGGACCCCGACTTCGACCCGTACGAGGAGCCCGGCGAGGAGTACGGCCGCGGTCGCGACCGGGAGCGCACGGACCCCATCCGGCACGCCTACTACCCCGGCCGCCGGATGAACCTCGGCATCGTCCTGCTGCCGCTGCGCATCTTCCTCGGCTTCATCTCGATCTACGCCGGCATGGGCAAGCTCTGCGACCCCGTCTACTTCGACGGCGGCAAGCGCGGCTCGATGGTCACCTGGCTCGCCTCGCTCCACCCGTGGGGCATGGCCGAGCCGCTGCGCGACCTCGCCCTCGCGCACCCCATCGGCGCCGGGCTGACGGTGGCCTTCCTCCAGGTCATCGCCGGTGTGCTGACGGTCTTCGGACTCTGGCAGCGGTTCGCGGCGTCGATCGGCGCCCTGCTGTCGGCGGCGCTGCTGGTGACGGTGAGCTGGCGGACCGTCCCGGCGTACGACACGCCCGACATCATCCTGCTCGCCGCCTGGAGCCCCCTGGTCATCGCGGGGGCGCCGGTCTACTCCGCCGACGGCCGCCTGGCCAGCGAGGCCTGGCGCAAGCTCGGCCCGCGCGCCCCGCTGACGGAGCTGCGGCGCCGGGTGCTCCGCCGCGGCGCGGTGCTGGCCACCGTGCTGGCCGGGATCTCGCTCGTGGTCGGGGCCACCCTCGGCACCGCCGTACGGTCCACCACCCCGAGGTCCCAGCTTCCCGCCCCGACGGACCTGCCGACCAACAACCTCGAGGGCTCGCCGCTGCCCGAGGTGCCCGGGGAGAAGTCCTCCCGGCCCTCCACGACACCCTCGGCGGGCCGTTCCGGCGGTCCCTCGTCCTCGCCGTCCTCCTCGCCGTCGGCCCCCGCGGCGTCCTCGGCGCCCAACGCCACGCGGTCGCGTCCCGGGTCGTCCTCGGCCGGCACCGGCACCGGCAGCGGCGGCGGCACCGGCGGCGGGCCCGCGCAGACCGCGCCGTCCGTCCCGTCCCGTCCCACCGTGCCCAGCAACCCGCCGACTCAGGGCGGCGGCAACGGCGGCGGCGGCAGTGGCGGCGGCGGTTCCTCCGACAGCGGCGGCGCGCTCGGCGGGCTGCTGGGCAGCGGGGAGACCTCCGGCTGGCTGCTCGGCGCCCCGGCACGGCACGGCTCGGGGAAGGTCGCGTAACGCCCCTACGGCGCAAGGGAAGAGGCGGCCGGAGGTTCCTTCCTCCGGCCGCCTCTTCGTGCCCGTGGTGGGCTGTTGTGGCCCGTTCTGCCCTCTGTGCGGTGTGACGTCCGGTGCTCAGGGCCGGGAGGCGAGTTCCTTGGCGGCCTCGGCCAGGTCCTTGGCGGTGTCGATGGCCCGCCAGTACGCCCCCTGGGGCAGCGGGAAGCCCGCGAGGCGCCGCTCCCGGGCGAGTCGGGGGAAGGTCGTGCGCTCGTGGTCGCCGCGCTCGGGGAGCAGCCCGGTGAACTCGGGGGAGAAGACGTAGACGCCCGCGTTGATCAGGAACGGCGAGGGCGGCGACTCGATGAAGTCCAGGACGTGGCCGAACTCGTCGGTCTCCACGGCGCCCCACGGGATGCGCGGACGGGCCAGCGCCAGGGTGGCGACCGCGGCCCGCTCGACATGGAAGGCGGCCATCTCCCGCAGGGAGAACCGCGTCCAGATGTCGCCGTTGGTGGCGTACCAGGGCTCCTGGGGCCGGGGCAGCGAGGCGGCGGCGTACCTCAGGCCGCCACCGCGGCCGAGCGGTTCGCGCTCGACGACCGTGGTCACCCGCAGCGGCAGCCCGGCCGCCGCGCCGGCGAGCCACTCCTGGAGGACCTCAGCGAGATGGCCGCACGAGACCACGGCGTCGGTGACGCCCTCGGCGGCCAGCCAGGCGAGTTGATGGCCGATGATCGGGATCCCGGTTCCCGGGATCTCGATCATCGGCTTGGGGCGGGTGTCGGTGTAGGGCCGCAGGCGGGAGCCCTGTCCTCCGGCGAGGAGGACGGCCTGGGTCACCGCCTGGGAGGTCGCGGGCGTGCCGGTCATGGGCGCACCCTACGCGACCCGCGCGACGGGTCATCCGACCGAGGCCACGCCCGTCGCGAAGGCGGTGTCGCAGACCGGCCGCGACCAGGCCTGGGCGCGGTGCACCGAGCCGTACTTGGCGACCGCGGCACGGCCCAGGGACCGGGCGATCGAGCCGCAGTACTGCGCCAGCGAGGGCCGCGCGGCCATCTCGCGCTGAAGGTGCGTCAGGGCGACACCGGGGTTCTTCTGCTGCACCTCGCCCAGCAGCTTGCGGCGGAGCACCTCCTGCGGGGCCGACCGTGCGGTCGCCGTCTCCTTCTGGTGCGAGGCGGTGAGGACTTGGGCCTCGGACGCCGAAGTCGCCCACGGGACGCGGGTGACGGCGAGGGTGCCGGAGAGCACGAGGACGACCGGGAGGACGAGGGCGAGTGACTTGCCGATGCGGCGGGCTACCTGGTTCACGGCAGTGATGGTAGCGAGGAGTGATGATTTGGCGACATTTAGCCACTCTGATGAGTGATGAATGCCCCTTGATCGACTACGGGCGCATTGACGAACATGGTCGAAACGCCAGTGTATGACCGCAAATGCGGTGTGATTCGGCTTCCCCGGAACGGCCGTGGCCCGGCCCCCCTTGCGCGGGGGCCGGGCCACATGGGTCCTCAGCGGTGGGGTGACCGGCCGGTCACCGCTCGGCCGCTCAGTCGCTCAGTCGCTCACCGGTGGAGGTGGAGAAGACGTGGCTCTCGCCGGCGCGCGGCACGACGTGCAGCACGGAGCCCTTCTCCGGCACCTGGCGGCCGCCGACGCGGATGACCAGGTCCTTGTGCTCGCCGCCGACCTCGGCCGAGCCGTAGACGAAACCGTCCGCGCCCAGCTCCTCGACGACGTTCACGGTGACGGCCAGACCGGCCGGCGCGTCCTTCGACAGGCCCGAGCCGTCGCTGGAGACGATGTCGAAGTGCTCGGGGCGGACGCCGACGGTGACCGTGCGGTCGCCCTTGTCGGCCGCGGCCTGCACCGCGTCGCGCTCGACCGGCACCACGGAGTTGCCGAACTTCACGCCGCCGTCGGCGATCGGCACCTCGACCAGGTTCATCGCCGGGGAGCCGATGAAGCCCGCGACGAAGAGGTTGGCCGGGCGGTCGTACATGTGGCGCGGGGTGTCGACCTGCTGCAGCAGACCGTCCTTGAGCACCGCCACGCGGTCGCCCATGGTCATGGCCTCGGTCTGGTCGTGGGTGACGTAGACCGTGGTGGTGCCGAGGCGGCGCTGCAGGGAGGCGATCTGCGTACGGGTCTGGACACGGAGCTTCGCGTCCAGGTTGGACAGCGGCTCGTCCATGAGGAAGACCTGCGGCTCACGCACGATCGCGCGGCCCATCGCCACACGCTGGCGCTGACCACCCGAGAGCGCCTTGGGCTTGCGGCCCAGGTACTCGGTGAGGTCCAGGATCTTGGCGGCTTCCTCGACGCGCTTGCGGATGTCCGCCTTGTTGACGCCCGCGATCTTCAGGGCGAAGCCCATGTTGTCCGCGACGGTCATGTGCGGGTAGAGCGCGTAGTTCTGGAACACCATGGCGATGTCCCGGTCCTTGGGCGGAAGGTGGGTGACGTCCCGGTCGCCGATCCGGATGGCGCCGCCGTTGACGTCCTCGAGGCCGGCCAGCATGCGGAGCGAGGTCGACTTGCCGCAGCCGGAGGGGCCGACGAGGACGAGGAACTCGCCGTCCGCGATGTCGATCTGGAGCGCGTCTACGGCGGGGCGCTCGGACCCCGGGTAGATCCGGGTCGCCTTGTCGAAAGTGACAGTAGCCATGGTGCAGTGGTCCCTTCACCGGCAGGAACGTGCCGGACGATCCGAGTAAAGGAATGAGGTCTAGTCCACAGGGTGTGGACCTTCCGCGACGCTACCTGGCCCGCCCCGCTTTGTCAGCACCCTCCCGGGCCTCAATTCCCGGACCCTCCCCCCCCCCGCCTGGGTACACTTCTCATGGCCCCACCCGTCACCCGGGCACCCCGGAGCGGGGACGGTGCCGTGCCGCCTTAGCTCAGCTGGTAGAGCACCGCTCTTGTAAAGCGAAGGTCGTCGGTTCGAATCCGACAGGCGGCTCTTTCCATGACCTGCGAGAACGCCTCCCGTGACGGATATCACGGGAGGCGTTGACGGCGGATTGTGACGGCAGTCACCTCTAACGGCGCCGTTTGAGCAGTCGGTCCATGTGGCTCATCGCCTCCCGACGGCTGTCGTCACTGACGTGCGTGTAGACGTTCATCGTGACCGCGATCTGCGAGTGGCCCAGGATCTCCATGACGGTGCGCGGTGCGATGCCGGCCGCGAAGAGCAGGGACGCACAACCGTGCCGAGTGTCATGGAGCCGGACCTGCGGGAGCTCTGCGGAGGACGCGATCCGCAGGAAGGACCGATAGAGGTTGCGCGGCTCGATGGGAAGGCCGCTTCGCGTCGTGAACACGAGGTCGCTGTCGTGCCACTTCCCGCCGGCGCTTGCCCGCTGCGCGGACTGCCGTAGGCGCTGCCACCGGAGCGGGGCGACGCACATCAGGGGAATGGGGATGGCCCGTGTCCGGCGGTTCTTCGTCGTGTCCAGGTACAGCTCCTTGCCGCCGCGGTGCAGCGTGGTCCGCACCGTCAGGGTGCGCCGTTCAAGGTCGACGTCCCTCCATTGCAGGCCCAGGATCTCCCCGCGGCGCAGGCCGAGAGCCACAGCCAGGACGAACGCGGGGTAGAGGCCATCGCCCCGTGCGGACTCCAGGAACGTCAGGGTTTCGTCCAAGGTCCAGGGATTGAGCGCGCGCGGTTCGACCTGCGGGGCGGGGACCAGTTGCACAACGTTGCGGCTGATCAGCTCCTCGCGGCACGCGGCCGTGAGCGCCGTACGCAGGACGCGGTGAGCCTCCCTCGCCGTGGCTGCTGACGTCTGAGCCGTTACCTCCGACACCATGCGCCGTACATTCGCCGTGTTGAGCGACTCCAGACGGCGGCTGCCCAAGAGCGGCACGAGGTAGAGCCGTACGTGCATCTCGTACTTCACGTACGTGGTGCGCTTGCGGTGGGGCCGGATGTACTCCTCCAGCCAATACGGCAGCCACTCGGAGAGCTTCGCGGATCGGGAGGGCGTCGGGATGCCCTGGCGGTCGCGTCGCACGAGTTCCTGGCGCTTCTCGTCGCACTCTTCCCAGGTGGAGCCGTAGACGGTCTTGCGCTTGCGGGTGCCATCCGGCTGCGGGACGTAGACGCGGGCCTCGTAGCGGCCGTCCTTGCGTTGCCAGATGCTCCCAGCGCCGTTGGGGTTCCTCTTACGGGATGCCATCAGGCTGCGTTCTCCTCGATCTGTTCCTGGATGAAGGCGCGCAGGCTGTCGGGGGACACGCGGCGCGCACGTCCGACGGTGAAGCTCGCCAACTGGCGGGAGCGGATGAGGTCGTAGACCTTGCTGCGGCTGAGGCGCAGGGCGGTCATGACCTCGGGGACGGTGAGGGCTTCGGGTGCGGGTGCTGCGGGCATGGCGGTGCGCACGTCGAACCTCCGGGATGCTGTGGGGCTCCTGGCCCCCTTCTGTAAAGTCCGCTACGCCGCTACATCGCAGGTCAGCGGGTGGGTTTTTGTAGCGGAGGGGTGATGGGGACTGAGGCCGGGGCGACCGCGAATCTTTGGCGAGACGTGGCGGTCGCCTCGGGCGTCGTTAGGCCGCGTCCAGGGCGGGTTGCTGCCAGGCGGGCATGCGGGCCAGGACGCGGGTGCGCCAGTTCAGGGCGTATGGCAGGCAGTTGGCGCAGTTCTTGTGGGTGTGGCCGGCCATGGGCGGGCGGTGGCGGGCGTGGGTGGACCAGGCCAGCGAATCCGCGGACGCGAGCAGGTGGCCGACCTTCTCCAGCCCGAGGGTTTTGAAGCCGAACCCGTGCAGACGCAGCCCGTACCCGGCGAGGGTGGTCACGATGGCCGCAGCCTCGCGGGTAGCTTGCCGGGGTCAGACCGAACCGAGCCCGACGGTCGGTTCTCGGGTGAGGTCGACGCCAGCGCGCTCGTAGAGAGCGACACAGCGTTCGTAGTCCGGGAGCTCCCAAGCCTGAAGTACCGGGATGATCGGGAGGTCAGGGGCGAGAGAGCGTAGTTCCAGGTAGTTGGCGACGGTGCGCCGCTGGTGTTCGCCGGCCGGCAGGCGAACTTGCCATGCCGCAGAAACTGCTGCCGATTCAGTCCGCGGACGCCAGTCCGACCGCGCGCATTGAGATGCCGCGCCAGAAAGGCTGATGCGTGAGCAGCGAAGTGGCTCCCCGGATGATACGGGGAGCCACTGAGTTTGCGATTTGGTTCTGGCTCAGGTTCTGTGATGCCGCCACTCTCCGTCACGCTCATAGGGCGCGCTTTCGGAGGAGTTGGAAGCCTGCGCGGCCGAACATCTGGCGCTTGTCGTGCCGCCACGCTGACTGACGGCTGGGCAGGATCGTCTCCCGGCGTGCCGAAGGCCCCGCCGGAGCGGGGCCTTCGCTGCGTGGTCAGGCGCGGCAACCGAGACGCAGGTCGAGGGCGCCCAGGAGCTTAGTTCACGTCTACGTAGTCACCAGAGGAGTTGCTGGCGCCGGTCGTGGTGTTGCCGCTGTAGCGCCAGCGCCATGTGCCGTCCTGGGAGGCGGTCACCGTGGTCTTCAGGTAGCCGGTACTACTGGCGGTGACCTCCTTGACCGTGGTGTAGGTGCTGGAACCGGCGGGCTTGAACTGCAGCTTTACCAGTCGGCCGCCGTAGTTGTCGTAGCGGTGCAGAGTCCAATTGGCGCGCTGCACGGTGCCGGTGACAGTGATCGGCTTGCCCTTGGTGACGGGCTCCGGGGAGGCGTTCATGTTCTGGATGCGCGAGGCACGCTGGAGGCGGACCGTCGCGGACAGCAGGTCGGTGTCGTAACCGCCGGCCTTCTTGATGGCCGTGCCGACGGCCTTCCAGTCGGTGGCGTCACCGTTGACGAGCTTGTTGCCATTGCCGCCCGGCATGTTGTCGGGGTCGATGGTCATCGTCTCGTCGCAGTCGTGGAAGGTGTAGCCGCCCGCGGAGGATTGGCTGCAGCTCCACCGGGTGGTGATATTCGCGAGCTTGTACTCGTTCGTCCCGTAAGTGCCCCGGTACGCTTCAACCCACCAGCTGTCGAGCGTCACGTTGCTCTTCACCGTGTACGTCAACGGGGCCTCGACCTCGGCGCTGATGCCGACGACTATGGGCTTGCCGTTGTTGAACACGACGTTCGAGAACGAGATGTCACTGTCGGCCGCGTGCGCGGTCGGCGCCGTGAGCCCTACGCCCACCAGCGCCATGCCCCCAGCCACCGCCGCGGCGGCCGCGCGCCGCGCAGCCGAGGGTCTGTGCCGCTGCGGAGCAGCAGCCGATATTGAAGTGATCAATCTCCACCCCTTAGTCGAGTGTCTGCGCGGCGGATCAACTGACCGCCGCGGGAACTCTAGATCATCGGGGCGGCACCTGGCGCCACTACGCAGCCGGCGACCACGCACGGTGCCGAGCGCCCTTACCGCTGAGAAATACGCGACTCTCGATTACGCCAGGTCGTCAGTTTCAGCCCCGGGGCGGCCCTTCCTCGATGGCTGCGGGAAGCGACGGCCACACTCGGCCCGGGAGGAAGGCCCAGTGCTGTCGGAACTCGGTTTCTGGCTCACATTTGACCGTCCCGTGCATGCGGCGAACGTCTGAACGGAGCAGGCTCGAATCGTCCTTCGGTGCTGCCGTGCAGGTCAGACCTGTTCCTGGGTGCACTTGCACTTCGAGACTTGCCTCCGTCCCCATGGTTCTGCGGACTGCCCTGTCGATGGCTAGCTACGGCTACGACGGCAGTAGGTGACGGCAACGGGGCCGCATATGGGTGAACCACAGAGGTCTGTGGCGAATCCGAGTGGGTGCGCTGAGCGGGAGGCGTGGCATTGCTCGGGGGCCTCGGAATGAACGTGCGCACCGAGGCACCATCCAATAGGCGCTCGGGGTGGCTCGCTCAACGACCGGTGAACGAGCTGTCCATGTCAAATTCCCTCTTGCCCATCCTGGCCAAAAACCGGCAAGGCGGAGAAGTCGCTCCTACAATCGAACTTCCGTTACAGAGAGGGTGAGCGGTCCATCGGCTGCGAGGCTCCCCCCGCCATCCGACTAGGGGGAGATCTTCACCGCTGCGGTCACGCTCACTTGAAGAGGAAAGCAGCGGAATCTTGAGTGGTCTGAGAATGCTCAAGACTGCAAACAGACGCAACAGTGTTCAAACGCCTTGGAAGCGAGGAAGCTCCCCCACGCCCGGAAAGGGTGGGGGAGCGGCCAGCCTCAGCCGTCGATCGACAGGTTGCCGTGCGCCGGTATGGCGCCTGGGCCTGTGCGGCTTTGTGGCTAGAAGTTCTTTTCGCCCGTGCAGACCGTGTACAGCCACAGTATCCACTGGCCGTACTCGTACTTGGTTCCCCAGTACTCGCCACAGACATTGGCCGAGTTGATGCGGGAGTTCCAATTGGCCGCATACGACTGCCCAGGGCCAAATTCGATGATCTTCGTAGATCCGTCAGCCAAGTGTGCGTACATGTCGAGGGTCGAGTACTTGGCGCCAGACTGAAGATACAGCCAAGCCCAACTGAGGCCAGTACCAGGACAGTTGTCGACCCTTGCCTGACCGACTCCGCCGTCCAGGTTGGCGTACTGAGTACAGCCCTGCGTGCTAGGCGCTGATTCTGCCAGCGCCGGAGAGGCGGCGCCCACGGTCAGCGCCGCCACCGAAAGTGCCACGGCCGCACCTGCCCCGAACAGCTTGCTGCCCCGCCCCTTGGCCTGATCCTTGGTAACCGAAAGATTCATTTGCGCTCCCCTGAACGAATGTACGCGCCTATCTAGCTACGCAGCCGCTCCACGGCAGCCATGTGATGCTGGCGGGATCCGGGGTCACCGACCCCCCTGACTTGCGTTATGGACGTCAGATACATCTACTTGACTCGTCAAGTAGATGGGTGGCTGTGCAGCCTGCAACCAGGCGACCCCTGTCGCCCTCAACGGCATGGGCCGAGCGAAGGAGCAGCCGTACGCCCCGTCCGTATGAGAAGGCGCACAATCTACGCTGCGTTCGCCAAACCGCCGTGCGTCGGCGACGGGGAACCGCCCATGCCTGTGCGTGGACGTCGCGCTACAGCGGCCCAGTGCTGTTACGACGGCAGAAGGTGACGGCAACACGGCGGTACACGCAGGGACCGTGACGGTGGCCGGCGGAGTGTCTCCGCCTGTTGCAGAGCCGTACTAGCTGCTCCCACAGGCCAGGAGACGAACTTGTGAAGCGAAGGTCGTCGGTTCGAACCCGACAGGCGGCTCCAGTTGGCAGCAGCGACAACGCCCCGGACCATGATCGGTCCGGGGCGTTCGGCGTCCACAGGTGACGTCAACCGGGGCGGTCACTCGCGGTCGGAGCGGCGCCGGAGCAGGCGGTCCCTGTGGCTGATGGCCTCACGCCGTGTGTCCGATATCACGTGCGTGCGGACGTCCGTCGTGCCGATCGGGCGGGGCGCGAGGTCATGGCGGGGTCGGCGATCGGGGCCCCGCGTTCCTCACGGCTGTCGGGAAGGGCCTCGCTGCCGATGGTGGCCGCCACGCAGACGTAGGCGTTCGCGGCTGGGCCCCCTGCGGGGCAAGGTGGCGAGGGGCCGGCTCGGGGCGCGTCGGCGCAGACGTTCGCCATCCCGCGCAGGCGGATACCGTCAGCCGCACGCGGGGCATGGAACACGGCGTGCTTCCACCTGACGGGGAGAACGCCGGCCGCAACGGACGCGTCGTATCAGGGGTGGGCATGGAGAACTGGGAATTCCGCGAGTGGCAGGCGGCCTTGGGCGCCCTCGACCCGCGGGCGGCCGCGTTGGTCGGCCTTGCGGCGGCCGAGCGCATATCGGGGTGCCTGGACGACGAGCGCTTCCTTCGCCACGGTCCCCGGGCGGCCGAAGCGGCGCGGGAACTGCTCCGGGAATGCTGGTCCGTCGCCGGGTTCCCGGACGGGGACGGGGACGGGGACGGATCCGCGTCCACCCGGATACGGGACGTCGCCGACGAGTTGGCCGGGCACGTCGCGGCCTGCCAGAACCTCTCGATGACCGAGGTGTTCCGCTCGTACGTGCCGCTCGCCGGCGACGAGGACGAGGGTCCCGTCGAAGAGGTACCCGATCTGGAGGAGTTCCTGGAGGAGGCGGAGCCCGAGGGCGCGGTGATGATGCACTTTGACGCGCTCGCGGCCATGGAGGAGGCGGCCGCGGCCTGCGCCGGCGGCCCCTGGGACGGAGCCCTCCGTTGCCTCCAGGTCACCGCCATGGCCGCGGATCGGCACGATCCCCGGCTGCCGGGGCCGGTTGCCGAGGTGCGACGTCAGAGGGAGGACCTCCTGTCGGTCCGGGAGGCGGACGGAGCGCAGTTGCGGCACGTGGCGGCGCGGCTCCGTACACGTGCCCAGGCGGACGCGGCGGGATGGCGGCGGGCCACCGAGCGACTCGGCCTTCTGCACGACTGACCGGGCGGCCTCGCCGCTTCTGTTCGTCGGACGCGGCATCGCCCTGACGGCCGGGACGTCATGTGCGGTCCTCCGTGCGCGTACGCGCCGCCGCTCACGGGGCGCCCAGCAGGCGGGAGAGTTCCGTCCCGGCCCCTTCGTACCCCGCGTCGGCGATGCGCTGCAGTGCGCGCAGGTCGCCCGCCGCGGACGCGCGGCGGGTCAGCAGGAAACCGGCGTGCAGGCAGCCCTCGTCCAGCAGTTCGCCCAGTTCCTCGGTGTCCCCGGCGGCCTCGGCGAGGTCGGCCAGCCGGTCGAGGGCGGTCTCGTTCCCGGCGTCCGCCAGTTCGCGCAGGGTCTCGCGGTCGAAGTTCGTGTTCACCATGGCGTCAGGGTGCGGCCCTGCCCCTGGGGCAGGGTCAAGTGCAACGATTGCCGGGTGATCACCATCGGCCAGCTCGCCGGGTACGTCGGAGTGTCGGTCAAGACCGTCCGGGTCTACCACGCCAAGGGACTGCTGCCCGAGCCCGATCGCGACGTCTCCGGATACCGGCGGTACGGCGCGGACGACGTCGTCGCGCTCATCAGGATCCGTACGCTCGCCGAAGCCGGCGTCCCGCTGGCCCGGATCCGCGGACTGATGACGGCGGGCGAGGAGGAGCTGCGCCGGGCGCTGCTCGACATCGACGACCGGCTGACCGACCGGATCCGCGGGCTGCAGGCCACGCAGGCGCGTCTGCGCGAACTCGCCTCCGGCGAGCCGACACTGCTGCCCGCCGGGGTCCGTGCCCACCTGGAGGCCCTGGAGCGGTGGGGCTTCACCGCGCGGTCGGTCGAGCTCCAGCGGGATCTGTGGATCCTGGTCTTCGCCACCCACCCGGACCGGGCGGCCGAGCTCTTCCGGGACCAGAGCGAGATGCTGTCCGATCCCGCGCTGCGGCAGCTCTTCCTGCGGTACGACCACGCGTACGGCCTCGATCCCGGCGACCCCCGCGTCGAGGAACTGGCCCGGCGGATCGTCGAGGCGACCCTGAGCCGCTACGGCGCGGACACGCCCCCCGAGGCGGACGCGGCCTCCGGGATCCCCGCGCTCGTCCAGGGCCGGATCAACGCCGCCTCCCCGGCCTGGCGGCGGCTGGACTCGCTGATCCGGGCAGGGCTGCGCGCGGCGTCGTGAGTCGCCGCGGACCTGCCGTGGGTAGCGGCGGCGGGGCGCCGGCTCCCGCGTACGCGGGAGCGGTCCCCCCGGAATTGAACGCGTTCAAAATTGCTGTCAGGATGGCGTGCGCAGCGGATGCCGCCTCGGTGTGCCGCTGATTCGTGGTGCCACGAGGGGGACGGCTGTGGATCCCGACGCGCCCTGGCGCAGTCTCGGGTTTGTCGGGCTGCGGCTCGGCGATCTGGTCGTGCGCTACGCCGCGACCTACGCGCTCACCTGGGTGGTGGTGGACCTCCACCTGCCCGGGGAGGGGGAATCGCTCTGGGCACCCTGCGTCCCCCTGATCGCGATCCCGTCACTCCTGATCAGCGCCTACTACGCCCTCCTCAACCCGCGGACGAGCCTGGCGTTCCGGCTTCCGCTCGCCGGTCTCCTGCTTCTGCCCACCTGGTTCCTGCTCTTCCAGAACTTCGAGGAGCTGCTGGTCATCCCCGTGCTGGGCCAACTCGCCTTCGCCCTGTGCGTGATGCGGGTCCCGCTGCTGGGACCGGCACGGCGGTGGCGGGGGGAACGCGTACGGCCGCCCCGCGAGAGGGGTGCCCGCCCGGGCGGGCACCCCCGCGGGGTCAGCGGACGGTGACCTGGGCCGCGCCCGTCACACCGCCGCTGGTCACCGTGACGGTCGCGGTGCCGGGGCGGTGGGCGGTCAGGGCGCCGGTGGACGGGTCCACCGAGGCGACCTTGGGGTCGCTCGACGTCCAGACGTGGGACGCGGGGTCCGCGATCGGGATCGTGAGCGGTGCGATGTTGTCACCGGCGATCTGGTCGCCGGTCGCGGTCAGGTCGACGCGGTCGCCCCGGGCGATCGGGTCCTTGGGGCCCGTGACCCTGATCGAGGCGAGCGCGGGCTCGACGGTGTACTGCAGGTCGCCGTCGTCACCGATCCGGACGAGACCGAAGTGGTAGATGCCGCCCTGGTCGGCCGGGGCGTAGGCGGGCATGCCGAGGTCCGCGAAGGTGAACTGCGGGATGCCGCCCTGCCCGGTGCCGACGCTCTCGCCCTCGGGGTTGAGGATCTGCTCCGCGAAACCGCGCGCGTGGCCGTACATCATGATGACGTGCTGCTTCGGGTGCGTCTCCTGGTAGCGCTGCACCAGCCGGAGGTACATCCGCGCCTCCCAGCGGTCCGTGAACTGGCTGTTCGCGGCCGGGTGGGGGTCGTAGGCCGGCATGTGCGTGATGACCAGCACGTCCTTGGCGGTGGTGTCCGTCAACTGCCGGACCAGCCAGGGGTACTGAACGCCCTCGGGGTTCTGGAACGGGTCCGAGGACTGCAGGCTGCCGTGCGAGTTGTCGGTGACGATCATCCGCGCCGCGCCCTGGCTGTACGCGTAGTGAGTCTCGCCGAACGTGTCGCTGTAGTTGCCGTTCTCGGCGTCGGCGCCCTGGGTGATCTCGTGGTTGCCGACGATGTCGCGCCCGGGGACGCCGAGGGCGTCGATCTTGGACTTCGCGTACCGCAGGTCCGCCGGCTTCCCGTCGTCCGGCATGTCGCCGAGGAACTGGGCGGAGTCCGGGCGTGCCTGCGGGGACAGGGTGGGCAGCCGCCCGGCGATGGAGTCCATCACGTTGCTGCTGACCGAACCCGGGTCGCTCGCGAGCAGGTGCGCGTCGTCACCGGTGAGGATCGTGGTGCCCCGCCTGGCGAAGTCGGCGGAGTCCTCCTCGAAGGACAGCCACTTGGGGTTGTCGGGGATCGCGTGGTACTCGGGCACCGTGACCGGACGCGGCGAGTAGAGGGCCTGCAGGCCCGCGACGTTGAGCGAACCGCTGTAGGCGGTGCTGGGGCTGATCGCCAGGAAGTCGATGAAGCTGATGGTCAGCGGGAACTGCATGCCCGCCGGCAGCTGCGCGACCGCCAGGTGCCAGTCCTTCCACGTCACGAACGTCGGGTACAGCGTGGTCGACGAGCCGTTGACGCCGATGTACTTCTCGGCGAGCTCGATGCCGTTGCCGTCACCCTTGATCCACACGCCGATGCCGGTGGGCACCTGGCCGTTGTCGGTGTCGGTCTTCAGGGTCGTGCGCGGCGAGAGCACCAGCTGCTTGACGCCGGAGCCGGCCGGCATCGAGTAGTCCAGGCGCAGCGAGCCGGACTCGGTGGAGCCGGGCGGGACGACGCCGGGGTCGGCGGCGAGGGTGGCCGGCTCGCCGGTGGTGTTGTTGCTGAGCCGCCACACGTCCGGGCTGGTCATCGGGTCGATGACCTTGCTGACGCTGCCGACGGCGATCGAGGTGGTCGTGGTGGTGCCGGCGACCTGGGCACTGACCTCGGCGAGACCGCCGACGCCGCCGCTCGCGGTGAACAGCCCGTGCGCGTCGACGGTGCCCAGGTTCTCCGGGGTGACCTTCCAGGTGGCCGCCTCGGCGGGGATCCGCACCTCGCCGCCGTCCTTGACGGTGCCGGAGAGGGTCAGCTGCTGGGTGGCGCCGTTGTCCAGGTCGGCCTTGTCCGGGGAGACCGCCAGGCTCGCCAGCCTGCTGACGACCTCGAGCTTCTCCGAGGTGACGGCGCGACCGTTCCGGGCGATGATCCGGCCCGAACCCGTACGGTGCGGCGTGAGCCTGCCGTCCTCGTACGAGGCCAGCGACGAGGGCTCGACACGCACGTCGACCTGGCCGGCCGCCGGGTTCGCGAGCCGGTCGACGGAGTGCACCGCGAGCGGGACGGAGCCGCCGGCGACGGTGGTGACCTGCTCGCCGTCGTTGACCACGACCTCGACGGCCGCGCCGGCCTCCTTGGCGGTGGAGTAGAAGAAGATGCCGTTGGCGACCGGACGCTCGGTGTTGCCGGGCTGGTCGGACGGTGTGTTGACGATCTCGGCCCGGTCGGCGCCGGGAGCGCGGCTGACCATGCCGGTGGAGCCGCCGCCGTCGAAGAGCATGGCGTTGTAGGCGCCGTGGGCGACCATGTAGCCCGCGGCCTGGTCGCGGGTCACGCCGAAGGCCCTGGCGGCGCCGCCCTGGCCGTCGACGGCCACGACGATGGCGTGCCTGCCGTCCTTGGTGACGCCGACCGCGGTCTCCGGGTTGGCGCCGCTCGGCGGGGTGCCGGTCGGGTCCTTGTAGACCGCGCCGTCCTTCACCAGGGTGTCGACGCCGCTGATCAGCTGCGTGACATCGTTGTCGGGCGACAAGCGGGTGGCGATGCCCACCCTGTCGCCGCCGTGCAGGGTGTCGGTCAGCCACTGCCCGCCGTCGCCGGCGCCGAGCAGACCCAACCGGCCCGTGGAGAGCCGCGGCACGGTGGTGACGCCGGTCCGCACCTCCTCGACGACGAATCCGCCGTCGGTGACGTGGCCGAGCACCAGAGTGGCGGCCTTGGGCAGGCCAGGGGTGTCGCCGAGGTCGGGGGTGACCTCGGTGATGCCGCCGGCGGTCAGGTCGTTCACCGTGTTCACCGAGGTGAGCGCACGGGTCGCGGAGCCGTCGGTGATCGTGCCGGAGAAGGTCTGCGGACCCATCACGATGGTGCCGTCCGGCTTGACGCCCAGTTGGGAGGCGAAGCCCGGCTTGGGGCTCTTCAGCAGGCGCCCGTCGGTCATGATGCCGCCGAGCGGGCGTCCGCTGGCGTGGATCTCGAAGTAGTCGCCGTTGACGCCGGCCACGGCGCCGGTCCGGTGCGCCATCGACGACGGCGTCTCGTCCGCCGGGTTGGTGACGGTGTCACCGGCCTGGACCATGCCGATCCGCAGGTTCGGGTCGTCGAGGTCGGCGCTGAGCACCTGGATGTGCTGGCGGCCGCCGACGGTGTCGTACGTCTCGCTGAAGTGCTGCAGACCGCGGGTGACGGTCTCGGCGGGCGTACGGGTGTGGTCCACCACGAGCGGCCAGTTCTGAGGCGTCTGCGGCAGCCAGTCGCGGTCGGGCGTGTGGCCCTGGAGGGTCTCCTCGCCCGCCGGGGCCGAGGCGGTGGCCACGGCCCCGCCCACGGCGCCGGTCAGCGCGAGTGCCAGCGCGGTGACCACGGCGGTCCGGCGCGCGCTGGTCCCCACGGTTCTCGTCCCGCGAAGTGTCATTGCGTGTTCCTTACGGGTGATGTGCCGGCTGGTCGCCGGCCCGTGTCCACCCGACACCCGTTCGGCGAAGCGGAGATGGCCGGTTGCGGATCCGCAGGTGTCCCGGAGGGGGTGCGCGGTTATGGGTTCGGTCAAGTCGCCCCCGCGGGCGGGCCCGCGCCCGGCCCGTGGCTCCCACGGGCCGGGCACGGGCGCTCGTCACCAGGGGGTGGGACCCGGGGGAGCGACGACCGGGGGACGGTCGTCGCAGGTGATGGTGTTGGGCAGCTGCCACGCGCCCAGCCAGGGGCCCGTGGTGCCGCCGCCGTCGTTGCCGCCGAGGTCGGTCACGGAGAACTCGGAGCCGGTGGCGGGGAAGTTGAAGGACCCGCAGTTGTTGACGCCGACCGCGCCCACGTTGCGGGCGTCGACGTTCTCGAAGGACGCCGAGCCGGCGACCCGGGCGCTGACGACCGAGGTACCGGTGCCGTCCACCCGGATGTCCTTGAAGTGCACGTTCCTGATCGAGTAGGTGTCCTTCACCGGCCAGTCGGCGACCAGCATGATCGCGTTGTAGGTGCTGTCGAGGAAGTGGTCGCCGGTCACGCGGATGTCGGCGTCGATGTTCCTCTCCAGGGCGTAGAACCAGATCGCGCCGAGGCCGATGTTCCAGTTCAGCTCGTACGTGCCGGCCCGCACCGTGGTGTTGCCGGTGATCCACAGGTGCCCGGTGAAGGGCTCGGCGCCGAAGCGGGAGCCCACCTGGAGGGCGCTGCCCTCGCGGACGGGGTCGGCGATCAGGTTGCCGGAGACGGTGTTGTCGGTACCGCCGTAGACCGCGATGCCGTTGGCGAGCACGGGTGACTGCACGGTGTTGCGGTCGAAGGTGTTGCGGGCGTTGCCCGTCTTCTCCGACCACATCGCCAGCCCGTCGTCGCCGGAGTTGCGGACGAGGTTGTTGCGGACGACCGAGTCCGTGACGCCGGTGTGGAAGTTGAGGCCGTCGGCGATCTGGTCGGTGATGACGTTGTCCGTGATCCGCAGGTTCGACATCGGGCCGTCGAACCACATGCCCACCTTGGTGTGGTGGATGTACAGGCCGTCGATGGTGGAGTCGCTCATCGCCCCGCCGACGCCGTTCACCTGGTCGGTGTCGATGCGTTCGCGGACGTCGCCCTCGATCGCGAAGCCCGACAGGTGGACGTCGCGGCTGCCGCCGGCCGACGCGTCCTTGCCGTAGAAGCCGACGCCGGTGTGGAGGGAGTTGTCGGGGGCGGGGGAGTCGAGCGCGACCTCCTTGCCCTTGAAGACCGTGTACCAGCTGCCGGCGCCCTCGATCGTGACGTCGTCCACGATGATGTGCCGGTTGACCTGGTAGGTGCCCGGCGGGACGTAGACCTTCAGGTGCGCGCGGCGGGCGAAGGCGATCGCCTTGTCGAGGGCGCCCGCGGAGTCCCGGCGTCCGGTCGGGTCGGCGCCGAAGGCGAGGACGTTGGCGGCGAGCAGCGAGACGCGGGGCGGCGCGACGAGCTGGGAGTCGAGGAGGTCCACGGTCGCCGGCACGGCCCCGGCGCGCGTGGGGACGGTCAGCCGGACGCGGTCGCCCGCCTTGTACGTCCGTCCCAGCAGGAGGCGCTGCTCGTCGTAGAAGTGGTTCGGCCGGAAGGGCTTGGAGATCACCGGGGCCGGGGTGGTCGCGCTGGGCACGCAGCCGCACTCGGTGATCCACCAGTCGTCGTGGAGCAGTCCGGCCCGAGGGTCGTCGGAGAACGGGTACTGGTTGTAGAGCCAGGAGTACTGCGAGGTCAGGGTCATCGTCGTACGGGCGCGGCCGTTCACCGTTACGTCGAGCGGCGCGGTGATGCCGCCACCGCCGGGCGCGTCCGGGACGCTGTACCGCACGGTGATCGCGTTGGCGGCGCTCGGCAGCGTGAACTCCACGTGCCGGCCCGGCCGCAGGGTGACCGCCCTGCGGCCCGACGCCTCCGCGGGGAGCGTGTACGCGGTCCGGTCCGGGCCGATGATTTCCCCGTCCGTGACGGCGTTCTCGGCCTCCTGCTCCACGAACCCGAGGTCGGCGCCGCGGCCTTCGACCAGTGCCGGTTCAAGTGCCGCCCGCGTCACGACCGGACGGACCGCGCCTTTCGCCGACGCGGTGCCGGCCTGGGCCGTCGCGCCGACCGGGCCGATGCCGGCGCCGATGCCGGCCGCCACCGCGACGACCGCCACGGCTCTTCGCCACGCACTCCTGCTGCTCCGTGTCATCCCCAGCTCTTCTCTCGTAAGGCGCGACCGCCCGGGACGTTCGAGGCGGAGCGGACGTCGTGAGGTGAGGCGACAGTAAGGAGCCGTCAGGCCGGTTCACAAGGCTTCTGCGCGATGTTTTCGGCATGATGATGCACAGGTGCGGCTGACTGTTCGTGTTTTGCGTTTCTTGCGTTACTCATTGCGTAGGCGGGTGAGTGTGAGCGCGCGGACGCGGGGTCGGGGGGCCGGCTCACCGGCTGCGCCACGGCTGGGGCAGGGGAGTCCACTGCGGTCCGCGGTGGCGCAGCCACCACTCGCCGATGGTCCGGAACTTCTCCTCGAAGGCCGCGTCCTGGTACAGCCCGCCGGTGGCGGGCGCCCGCAGACGGGTGAGCCGGCCGCCCGCCTCGCAGATCACCACCCGCCGCACTCCCATGGTCGACTCGACCCAGATGCCCTGGACGTCCGCCCAGCGGATCGTCCTGCGCCGGGGGTTGTGCACCACCGCGGCCGCAGGGGTCAGCGTGACGCCGAACCGCGCGGACAGCAGCAGTGCCGCCGGCATCGCGAGCCACACCGCCGCCGCGAACGTGAAGTCCGGGCCCGCGGGGTGGGGAGAGCGCAGCGGCGCGGCGATCGTCAGGGAGGTGACGAGGAGGGCGCCGGGCAGCAGCGGCGCCAGTCTCTGGTACCAGGTCGGCCGGAAACGGACGCGCTCCATCGAACTCCCATCCCTCGCCCGCACAAGATCGCCGAGGCAGCCTGGCCGACCCGGGCGCCGCTGTCCACCCGGGCCGCGGGTCAGCGAACCGGCGCGGAGGCGGGCGGCGGGCCGGGCGCGTGGCGCAGGCCGTAGGCGATGAGCGGTTCGAGGACGGTGAGCAGTTCGGTGCCGCGGGCGGAGGGGCGGTAGAGGACCTGCACGGGCGTGCTGGGGACGACCTCGCGGCCGATGAGGCCGAGGCTCTCCATCTCCTTGAGGCGTTGCGAGAGCAGCCGGTCGGAGATGCCCGGCACCATCCGGCGGTAGTCGGTGAAGCGCCGGGCGCCGCGGCCGGCGGCCAGCAGGACGGCGCCGGTCCAGCGCCGGCCGACCTGTTCGAGGACGGCCTGGAAGGCGGTGCAGGCCTCGGCGTCGATTCCGGGGTCCGCGGTTTCATGGAAAGTCACTTACAAAATATTAGCCGCTTACCCTTGTCTTTGTCGAAGGCGGCGGCCCCCCGACGCTGAAGCCATGGACACCACCGACCGTGCGCAGCGGCTCCGCTTCGGGCTGAGCCTCGACCCGGACGCCGACCGCCTGCCGGAGACGCTGGAGCTGGCCGCCGCCGCGGACGCCGCGGGGCTGGACCTGCTCGCCCTGCAGGACCACCCGTACCAGCCCGGGCACCTCGACGCGCTGACGCTGTCCGCCCTCGTCGCGGCCCGCACCTCGCGCATCTCCGTCTTCACCGACGTCGCAGACCTGCGGTTGCGGCCCCCGGTCATGCTCGCCAAGGCCGCCGCGAGCCTGGCCGCGGCCTCCGGCGGGCGGTTCCGGCTCGGCGTGGGCGGCGGCGGGATACCGGAGGCGATCGGCTCGATGGGGGCGCCGCCGATGCCGCCGCGCGAGGTGGTGGTGTACACCGAGGAATCGCTGCGGATCATGCGGACCGCCCTGGACGGCGGCCCCGTGCGGCACCGCGGCGAGGTGCTCACCGTGCCCGGCTATCAGGCCGGCCCCGTGCCGCAGCGCCGGGTCGAGCTGTGGCTCGGCGGGCAGCGGCCGCGGATGCTGGCGGTCGCGGGCCGGGCGGCGGACGGCTGGATCTCGCCGCTGAACATCTACGTGCCGCCCCAGGAGGTGCCGGAGCGCCAGCGGATCGTCGACGAGGCCGCCCGCGGCGCCGGGCGCGATCCGGCGCGCGTCCGCCGCATCTACAACGTGATCGGCGTGATCGGCGGCTCCGGGGCCCCCGGCCTGAACGGGGACGTCGGCCGGTGGGCGGACACCCTCGCCGAATGGGCGACCGAACTGCGCTTCGACACCTTCGTCTTCTGGCCCGTCACCGCGCACCGGCGGCAGATGGAGGTCTTCGCCCGCGAGGTCGTGCCCGCCGTACGCGAGCGGGTGGCCCGGTGAACCCCGGCCACGGCGCCGCCCCGGCCGCCGCCTTCGCCGTGCCGGCCGCCCTCGCGGAGCGGACCGTGCTCCCCGGCGACCCCCGCTACCCGCTGCTGCGCTCCACCTACACCACCGTCGCCCGCCCCGCCGCCGTGGTCCTCGTCCGCGGGCCCGGTGACATCGCGGCCGCCCTCGCGGCGGCCCGGGCGCAGGGACTGCCCGTCTCCGTGCGCTCCGGCGGCCACGGGCTGTCCGGCCGGTCGTCCAACGACGGGGGTGTCGTCGTCGACCTCTCCGGGCTCGACGAGGTACGGGTCCTGGACCGGGGGACCCGCCTCGTGCGGATCGGCGCGGGCGCCCGCTGGGGCCGGGTTGCCGCCGCCCTCGCGCCCCACCGGCTGGCCGTCAGCTCGGGCGACCACGGCAACGTCGCGGCCGGCGGCCTGGCCACCGCGGGCGGCATCGGCTGGCTCGCCCGCACGTACGGCCTCACCGTCGACCGGGTGCGCGCCGCCGAACTCGTCCTGGCCGACGGGACCGCGCTGCGCGCCGACGCCGCGCACCACCCGGACCTGTTCTGGGCGGTACGCGGGGCGGGCGCGGGCGTGGGTGTCGTGACCGCCTTCGAGATCGAGGCGATGGAGCTGGGGGACATCGGCGTGGCCCAGCTGGTCTTCGAGGCCGACCCCGCGGGCGGCGCGCTGACGCAGTGGGCGTCCGCGATGGCCGCCGCGCCGCGGACGCTCACCTCGGCCGCCCACATCCTGTCCAACGGCCCGGCCCTCGCGCTCTCCGTCACCGTCGCCGCGGCCGACGACGACCCCGACCGCGTCCGCGAGGCCCTCGGCCCCCTGCTGTCCGGGCGGCACCGCCCGCTCCAGGCGACCGCGCAGCTGGCCGCGTACACCGCGCTGGTCTCCGGCGCCCACGAGCACGCGAACACCGGCCGGCAGCCCGTGGTGAGCACCAACTCGCTGCTGCCGGCGCTGACCCGGGACGCGGCGCGCGCCGTCATGGCGACCGCCGGCGACCGGCACCGGCCGGCCTTCGTCCAGTTGCGCTCGCTCGGGGGCGCGATCAACGACCTCCCGGCCGGCGCCACCGCCTACGCCCACCGCACCGCACGGGTCATGGCGCAGGGCAACCTCTTCCCGCCGCACGGGCACGACGACCTGAACCGCCTGTGGGCGCCGGTCCGCGAGCACGGCACCGGCAGTTACGTGAACTTCGAGAGCGGCACCGGGCCCGGCGTCTTCGACCGCGTCTACCCGGGCGCCACCGGCGCGCGGGTGCGCGAGCTCTGGCGGCGCCACGACCCGGACGGCGTCCTGCGCCCGCTCACCGTGGGCTGACCGCGCCCGGACCGGACCGCCGGCGCTCCGCGAACGGCCCGCGCGGCCCGAAGGCCAGCGCGGCGAAGCGCCGTCCCATCCGCCGGTAGCCCGCGGCGTTGGGGTGCAGGTCGTCCGGCAGGTCGGCGACGTCGCCCGGGCCGAAGAGCCGGCGGCCGTCCAGGTAGTGCAGGTTCCGGTCGCCGGAGGCGGCCCGGGCCGCGACGATCCGGGCCAGTTCCGCCCGGATGACGGTGAGCGTGAGCGCGCCGCCGCGGACGTCCGCGGGAGAGCCCATGGCCACCACCCGCGGGACGGCGGCCGACAGGTCGGGCGCGGTCGGGCCGGGGGTGGTCTCCACGACCGGGCAGCTGATGGGAGAGACGACCAGCAGCGGGACGTCCGGGTGCCCGTCGCGGACGGTGTCGAGGAAGCCGTGCACCGCCGGGCCGAAGGAGCGCAGCCGGAAGGCGTCCCGGTTCACGATGTTGATGCCCAGCTTGAGGCTGATCAGGTCGGCCGGCAGGTCCCGGATGGTCCGGGCGACGTACGGGTCGAGCATCGCGTTGCCGCCGAGCCCCAGGTTGAGCAGCTCGGCCCCGGCCAGGGCCGCGGCGAGCGCGGGCCAGGTGGCGGTCGGGGACTCCGCCGCGGCGCAGTGGCTGATGGAGCTGCCGTGGTGGATCCAGCGCCGCCGGCCGGTCGGGCGCGGCGGCAGCACCTCGGCGTCCGCCCACAGCCCGACCAGCTCGGTGCGGGTCTGCTGCGGCAGCCACAGCTCGACGTCCTTCTCTCCGCCGGGCAGGCCGTCGAACCGGACCCGCCCCGGCACCCCGGCCTCGCGCCGGGAGGGCTCGGCGAAGAGGTCCGGCTTGTGGAGCACGTCCCCGGGCGGCGCGGGGGCGCTGCCGGCGCGCCTGCCGTCGACGACCAGGTCGACGACCCCGGCGGGCAGCGGCTCCGAGGTCCCCGCCAGCTGCCAGACCGAGGTCAGCAGCTCCAGCTCGACCACCCGGGCGGCGGTGCGGAACGCCAGCCGTACGCCGGAGGGCAGGGCGGTCGTCTCGTCCATGAAGACGTCCGGGTACTGCGACCGCGTCCACGCCGGAAGACGCCGCGGCAGCAGCCCGGCGCGCGTCCGCTCCAGGTCGAGCGCGCCGCGGATCTCCACCGGTCCTCCGGTCAGCGGGACCGCGCGCAGGGAGTGCGTCGCTGTTGTCACGTTTCCTCCCTGCCCGGGACCGGCCACGGCCACACGGCGGCGCCCGGGGATCCGGCAACCGGTGCCGCGGCCCCTACGGCACGAGGACGACCTTGCCCATCGTGCCGCGGCCCTCCAGCGCCGTGTGCGCGGCGGCGGCCTCGGCGAGCGGGAAGCGCTGCACCACGGGGGTGAGCCGGCCGGACGTCCACGCGGCGAGGGCCTCCTCCTCCAGCGTCCGCAGGCCGATCCGCAGCATGGGCGGACCGAGGACCACCGAAGAGGTGATGCCGCGCGCGGCCAGTTCCCCGGGCGTGAACCGCAGCGGCCCGCCGGACGCCCAGCCGTACACGACGTACCGCCCGCCGGGGCCCAGCAGGTCCACCGCGCCGCGTCCGAGGCCGCCGCCGACGGCGTCGAGGACGACCGTGCCCGGCCGCCCGGCCAGGGCCTTTTCGGCCGTGTCCGTCCAGCCCTCGGCGGAGTAGTCGACGGCGGCGTCCGCGCCCAGCTCCAGGACGCGAGCGGTCTTGGCGGGCCCGCCGGCGAGCCCGAGGACGACCGCGCCCGCGGCGTGCGCCGCCTGCACCAGCAGGCTGCCGAGACCGCCCGCCGCCGCGGTGACCACGACCGTGTCGGCGGGGCCGAGGGGCGTCTGGCGCAGGATGCCCATGGCCGTGCGGCCGGTTCCGATCATGGCGACGGCTTCGGCGGCGTCGCGGCCGTCCGGCAGTACGTGGAGCTTCTCGACGGCGGTGACCGCGAGTTCGGCGTATCCGCCCGGCACCGTGCCGAGATGGGCGACGACGGGCCGGCCGAGCCACTCCGGGCCGACGCCCTCCCCGGTGGCCTCCACGGTGCCGGCCACCTCGCGGCCGGGGACCGTGGGCAGTTCGGGCAGCGGGTAGGGGCCCTTGGGGTCGCCGGAGCGGATGGCCGTGTCGATCACATGGACACCCGCGGCGGCGACAGCGATGCGCACCTCGCCGGGGCCGGGTTCCGGATCCCCGGTCTTCTCGTGGCGCAGGTTGCCTGCCGGGCCGAACGCGTGGAGACGGATGGCGTGCACGGTGCTTCCCCCTGGACATGACGCAGTGGGCGGTCGGATGATCCGCACCGCCCACTGTTCAACCTCGAGCGAGGTCGAGGTCAAGCCCGTCGAGCAGGTCAAACGTCGAGCAGGTCAAGCGAGGAGCTTCGCCTTCGCCTTGGTGTACTCGTCCTCGGTGATGTGGCCCTGGCTCTTGAGCTCGGCGAGCTTGGACAGCTGGTCGACGTTGCCGCCCGCCGCTCCGCCCTCGCCCGCGGCGGCCTCCCGCACGTACTGCTTGAAGGCCGCGTCCATTTCCTTCGCCTGCTTCTGGTCGCGCTCCGCCATGCCCCTGCCCCTGGCGATGACGTAGATCAGCACGCCGATGAACGGCAGGAAGATCAGCACGATGATCCAGCCGGCCTTGGCCCAGCCGCCGACGGTGTGGTCGCGGAAGAGGTCCCCGATGATCCTGAAGAGCAGGAAGAACCACAGCACCCAGCAGAAGATCAGGAGCATCGTCCAGAAGAGGTTCAGCAGAGGGTAGTCGTCCATGCCCCAAGTGGACGACGGCCGAACGGGTCCCGCACCCGGGATTGCGCCGTTCGGGCTACAGCCGGGGGAAACGCGCCGTCAGTTCCCAGATCACCGGGTTCGTGTCGAGGCCGTCGTGCATGTCGGCGAGGTCGGCGACCAGGTCGTGCAGGAAGTCGCGGGCCTCGCGGCGCAGCTCGGCGTGGGCGAGGGAGAGCGGCCGGTCGTCCGGCGCCCAGTCGGCGCTGACGTCGACGAATCCGAAGCGGCGCCGGAAGCGCAGCCGGTCGGCGGACTCGGTGAAGTCCAGCTCGGCGTACTGGGGGCGGGCCGCACGGCTGCCGAGCGGGTCGCGGTCCAGCTGCTCGACGATGTCGCAGAGCGCCCACGCGAAGTCGAGGACGGGCACCCATCCCCAGGCTGTGGACAGTTCGCGGTCGGCCGTCACGTCCGCCACGTAGACGTCCCCGCAGAACAGGTCGTGGCGCAGCGCCCGTACGTCGGCGGTGCGGTAGTCGGTCTGCGGGGGGTCGGGAAAGCGGCGGGAGAGCGAGTAGCCGAGGTCGATCACCCGCCGATGGTACGTGGCGGCCCCGGCGGCAGGTTCTTGTGGAGGACGGAGCAGGGGCGGCCCGTCCGCCGGTCCTCACGGTGGTCGATCACGCGGTGGCCGAGCGACCGCCAGAACGCCGGCGCGCCCGGGTTGCTGTCGAGGACCGCCAGGCGCACCCCCGCCCTCGCGCGCGCAGCCGTTCCTCGACCAGTCCGGCGATCTCGCGGCCCAGGCCCGAGCGGTGCCGGCTCCCGTGCACCATCAGCAGGCCGATCCAGGGGAACGGGTCGGCGGGGTCCGGGTGCTCGGCGAGGCCCACGAGGCTCCCGTCCGCGTCGTCGCGGGCGGGCAGCACCTCCGCGGCGGGGTGCGAGAGTTCGGCGGCGACGCTGCTCGCGACCTGCTCCGGGGTGACGGATCCGGGGGCGGGGAAGTCCCCGGTGGCGCGGTGGAAGCCGGGGTTGGAGGCGTACACCTCCGTCACACCGGCACGAGGGGTTCGAGCACCAGCATGCCCCGCACGCTCGTCGCGTGCGGGGCATGAGGCGCCTCATCGAGTGAGGCTCTCGGCAACCGGCCGGTGTCAGAGGCCGACACCGAAGTCGGTGGCGATGCCGGCGAGGCCGGAGGCGTAGCCCTGGCCGACCGCGCGGAACTTCCACTCGGCGCCGTTGCGGTAGAGCTCGCCGAAGACCATGGCGGTCTCGGTGGCGGCGTCCTCGCTGAGGTCGTAGCGGGCGATCTCGGCGCCGCCGGCCTGGTTGACGATGCGGATGTAGGCGTTGCGCACCTGGCCGAAGTTCTGGCTGCGGGTCTCGGCGTCGTAGATCGAGACGGGGAAGACGATCCGCTCGACGTCGCCGGGCAGCCCCGCCAGGTTGACGTTGATGGCCTCGTCGTCGCCCGCGCCCTCGCCGGTGCGGTTGTCGCCGGTGTGGACGATGCTCTGGTCCGGCGTCTGCTTGTTGTTGAAGAAGACGAAGTAAGGGTCCGCGTAGACCTTGCCGCTCGGGTTGAGCGCGATGGCGCTCGCGTCGAGGTCGAAGTCGGTGCCGGTGGTCGTGCGCACGTCCCAGCCCAGGCCCACCGTGATGGCCGTCAGGCCCGGTGCTTCCTTGGTGAGCGAGACGTTGCCGCCCTTCGACAGGCTTACAGCCATGGGAGTCCCCTCCGTGATGTCGGTCATTCGTGCCGACGTCGACGCTACCTTCACAGGGGGGAACGTCGTGAGAGGCCGGCTTGGTTCCTTTACGGCGAAAACCGCCTCCGGGGCCATGTCCCGGAAAATCCTGTGACTCCGGCGGCCGTCGGCGGGATCATGGGAGGCATGTCAGGGCCGCCTCCACTCGTCGTCCGCGGCTCGGTCTCCGTACCGGAGGCCGAGCTGATGTGGCGTTTCTCCCGTTCGTCCGGACCGGGCGGCCAGCATGTGAACACCTCGGACAGCCAGGTCGAGCTGCGATTCGATCTCGCCAATTCCGATTCGCTGCCCACGGTGTGGAAGCAGCGCGCCCTGGAGCGGCTCGCCTCCCGCCTGGTGGGCGGCGTCCTGGTGGTACGGGCCTCCGAGCACCGCTCGCAGTGGCGCAACCGCGAGGCGGCGATGACCCGGCTGGCGGCGCTGCTCGCCGAGGCGACCGCGCCGCCGCCCAAGGCGCGCAGGCCCACGAAGATCCCGCGCGGCATCAACGAGCGGCGGCTGAAGGAGAAGAAGCGCCGCGGCGACACCAAGCGCGGCCGCGACCCGCGGGGCTGGTCCTGAGCCCGAGAGGTGTCCTTGCCGCGGGTTCCCGCGCCGCGCCTCAGCCGAGGTGCCGGTAGCGACCCCGGAAGTACATCAGCGGCGCGCCGTCCGCGCTGGGGGTGCGCGCGGTCAGCACGCGGGCGATCACCAGGGTGTGGTCCCCCGCCGGGACGCGCTGCTCGGTCTCGCACTCGAGCACGGCCAGGCCGCCGCCGAGGATCGGGGCGCCCGAGGCCTCGCCGCGGTAGTAGGCCACGTCCTCGAAGAGCAGCCGGTCGCTGATGCGGCCGCGCATCGCGAAGCGCCCGGCGATGTGCCGCTGGCTCTCGCTGAGCACGGACACCGCCCAGCGCCCCTGGCGCTCCAGCAGCTCGTCCATCCGGGATCCCTCGCGCAGGCTCACCATCACCAGGGGCGGCTCCAGGGAGACCGAGACGAAGGCGGTCGCGGTCATGCCGACGTCCTCCCCCCGCGGGCCGTCCTCGGGGTCGTGGGCGGTCACCAGGACCACCCCCGCGGCGAGGCGGCTCATGACGGCGCGGAAGGCGTCGCTGTCCACGCCGGACAGGGGTGGCTCGGAACCGTCGGGCACGGTCCCAGGATGCGGGATGCGGGGCGCGGAGGTGGTTGACTGTGACACGCCCCGACGCTAGCCGGACTGCCGCACCACCCGCATCGGACTTCGGATCGAGCCGGGTCCTAGGACCTCCGGCCGTACCCGCCTCCGGTCGTACAACCCCCGCTCACCTGCTCGATTGTGTTCAATGGGTGAGGAGGGACACCCGGTCTGCTCTACGCTGCGTGATCGGAACACGACAATCAGATGTGACTTGAGTCACAAGGGGCATGAATTGTTGACCCTGTGTACCGGTCGAACTGCTCGCTGTGATTCAGTTGCGGTGGGAATTGGACCACAACGGACCACAAGCAGTTCCAGAGTTGTCGTCGAGGGCCCGGGGAGAGCGCATGGACACCGAGTCGGAGCCGTATGTCCGCCTCGCGACCCTGCGCCAGGTGCACCAGGTCGTGGCGGACCTCAACTGCGCGCGCAGTCTCGCCGACACCCTGCAGGCCGTGGCCGACGGCGTCGTCAAGGGCCTCGGCTTCGAACTGGCCGTGGTCAACCTCGTCCGCCCCGACGGCGACCTGGTCGTCGCCGCCGTCTCCGGGAGCGCCGCCGCGGAGGCCCTGATGGCCGGCCGGGTCGGCTCGCGCGCCTCCTGGGAGCGCCGGCTCACGATGGGGGAGCGCTGGGGCACCCTGCGCTTCATACCCCACCACGAGGGCTGGGTGCTGGACGGCGACGACGTCCCCAGCTGGCCCGGTGACGGCCTGCCGCCCCGCTTCCCCGACGAGTGGCACCCCGAGGACCGCCTCCTCGCCCCCATGCACGCCAACCCGGCCGGGGCCGGCGAACTGATCGGCGTCATCTCCGTCGACCGCCCCGTGGGCGGCCGCCGTCCCGGACCGTGGGGCCGCGAGGCGTTGCAGATGTACGCCTTCCAGTCCGCCATCGCCATCAGCAACGCGCGTCTACGTGCAAATATGCAACGCGCCCTGGTCCGTCTGGAGCGCGAGCAACAGGCGCTGCGGGCCAGCGAGGAGAGCTTCCGGCAGGCCTTCGAGTACGCCCCCAGCGGCATGGCCATCGCCGAGATGGGCGGCGACCAGCACGGTAAGCTCGTCCGGACCAACGACGCGCTGTGCCGGCTGCTCGGCCGCCCCGCCGCGGTGCTGCGCCGCCACTCCTTCTCCGACCTCGTCCACCCCGAGGACGTCGGCGTCCTGCTGCGCACCAGCGCCGAGGGCGGCCGCGCCGAACTGCGGCTGCAGCGCCGCGACGGCAGCTACGTCTGGGTCAGCCTGCGCAACTCCGTCGTCGCCGACACCGCCGACGGCCCGCGCTTCCTGCTCACCCACGTCGAGGACATCGAGGAACGCAAGGGCCGCGAGATCGCCCTCGCCCACCGCGCCAGCCACGACTCGCTCACCGGGCTGCCCAACAGCGCCGAGCTGCGCGCCCGGCTGTCCGGCAAGATCTGCGCCCGCCCGCAGGCCCCGGACGCCGACGGCCACACGGCCGCCCACGCGGGCACCGACGAGTTCGCCTACACCTACGACTACGACCCGGTCGACGGCAGCGCCCGGCTGGCCGGCTTCGACCACCACACCCACACCGTCCAGCCGTCCGACGTGGGGGACGGCGGCAAGGGCCTGGCCGTGCTCTTCTGCGACCTGGACGGCTTCAAGTCGATCAACGACCGCTTCGGGCACCACACCGGCGACGCCGTGCTCATCGAGGTCGCCCGCCGCCTCACCAGCGCGGTGCGCGACGGCGACACGGTGGCCCGGCTGGGCGGCGACGAGTTCGTCGTCCTCGCCGACGGCCTCGGCCGCGAGGACGCCGAGGACCTCGCCGTCCGCCTGCGCAACGCGATCATCCCGCCGATCCGCTTCGAGGGCCGCGCGGTCCGGGTCGGCGCCAGCTTCGGCATCGGCTGGGCCGGCTGCGGGATGACCGCGGACGAGGTGCTGCAGTCCGCGGACCAGCGCATGTACATCGAGAAGCGCTCCCGCAACGGCACCCGCGGCCACCGCCGCGCCGCGGGCTGACCGGGCGGGGGCGCGCCCCCCGGGCGGCCCGTCTCCTCCTCGGCGGAGGGCACGCGTCCACCCTGGGGAGTACCCCGGATCGCTCCTCCGGTTGACTCCTGCACATATCCGGAATACCTACGCTGGGTTACGTGCAGCGTCTCTACGATTTCCTCCGCAGGCACCCGACCTGGGTCGACAGCTTCTGGGCTCTCGTCCTGCTCGGGTTCTCCTCCCTGTGGATCGCCAACGACGAACTGCACGCGCACTCCCGGGCCGCCGCCGTGCCGCTGGCGCTCGCGCTGTCCACCGTGGTCGCACTGCGCCGCCGCATGCCGGAGAAGATGCTGCTGCTCGGCATCCTCGTCGGGGTGCTCCAGCTGGTGCTTGACGTCCAGGCCAACCCGGGCGACTTCGCCATGCTGGTGATCATCTACACCGTCGCGGCCAACGGCGCCCGATGGGCCTCCCGGATGGCCTTCGCCGGCGGACTGGTCGCCTCCACCATCTCCACGCTGCGCTGGCCCAACGAGACGGACGGCCAGTGGGCCGACGCCGTCTCCGCCGTCTTCCTCGCCGTCCCCTTCCTGCTCGCCTGGGTCATCGGCGACAGCCTCCGCACCCGCCGCGCCTACTACGCCGAGCTGGAGGAGCGCGCCGCCCGCCTGCAGCGCGAACGCGAGGCCCAGTCCAAGGCCGCGGTCGCCGCCGAACGCGCGCGCATCGCCCGCGAACTGCACGACGTCGTCGCGCACAACGTCTCCGTCATGGTCGTCCAGGCCGACGGCGCCGCCTATGTGCTGGACGCCTCGCCCGAGCAGGCCAAGCAGGCGCTGGAGACCATCTCCACCACCGGCCGCCAGGCGCTCACCGAGATGCGCCGCCTCCTCGGGGTGCTGCGCGCCGGAGACGACGGCGGCGGAGAGTACGTACCCCAGCCGGGTGTCGACCAGCTGACCGACCTCATAGAGCAGGTCCGGGGCGCGGGGCTGCCCGTCGCCTTCGACGTCGAGGGGGAGTCCCGGCCGCTCGCCAGCGGCGTCGAGCTCACCGCCTACCGCATCGTGCAGGAGGCGCTCACCAACACCCGCAAGCACGGCGGGCCCGAGGCGCACGCCACGGTCCGGCTCACCTTCGGCGACGGCGAACTCAGCCTCCTCATCGAGGACGACGGGCGCGGCGCCCAGCAGGAGCTGTACGAAGGCGGCGGCGAGGACGGCCAGGGCCAGGGCCTCATCGGCATGCGCGAACGCGTCGGCATGGTCAGCGGCACCCTGGACGCCGGACCGCGCCCCGGCGGGGGCTTCCGCATCAGCGCGGTGCTCCCGGTGAAGACCGCGCGCTAGGGGGATGCGCCGTGCCACGGGGGATGCGTCGTATGACGGCGGGAAACAGAGACCACAGGCAAAGGGAAAGAGGACCGGACCCATGGCGATCCGCGTGATGCTCGTCGACGACCAGGTGCTCCTGCGCACCGGCTTCCGCATGGTGCTGCAGGCCCAGCCCGACATGGAGGTCGTCGCCGAGGCCGGGGACGGCGCGGAGGCCGTCGAGACCCTGCGCACCACCCCGGTGGACGTGGTCCTCATGGACGTCCGGATGCCGCGCCTGGACGGCGTCGAGGCCACCCGCCAGATCTGCGGCGCGCCCGACCGCACCCCCGACGACGGCGGCCCCCGCGTACTCATCCTGACCACCTTCGACCTCGACGAGTACGCCTTCTCCGCCCTCAAGGCCGGCGCGAGCGGCTTCATGCTCAAGGACGTCCCCCCGGACGAGCTGCTCGCGGCGATCCGCGCCGTCCACAGCGGCGACGCGGTCGTCGCCCCCAGCACCACCCGGCGCCTGCTCGACCGCTTCACCCCGCTGCTGCCGAGCGCGAGCCAGCCGACGCACAAGGAGCTGGACCGGCTGACGGACCGTGAGCGCGAGGTGCTGCTGCTGGTCGCCCAGGGGCTGTCCAACGGGGAGATCGCGGCGAAGCTGGTGCTCAGCGAGGCGACGGTGAAGACGCATGTGGGACGCATCCTCACGAAGCTGGGGCTTCGGGATCGCGTGCAGGCGGTGGTTCTCGCGTACGAGACGGGGCTGGTTCGGGCGGGCGGCGGTGGGGGGACGGCCTGAGGCCTTCGTCTGTGCGGGGTGGTTGTGGTTGCGGCGCGTTGGTGTGCGCCGGTCCGTTGCGCCTGCGGCGGGCGGGGGACAGCCCGCCGCAGGCGCAGACAACCCGCACCCCACAACCGGCCCCACACGCCTCAGGCGGTACCGCGCACGGCGTCCACGAGGTGGAGGAAGTCCGCGACAGCGTCCCGCACGGCGGCGTCGTCCCACTCGAGCGCGGACGCCCCCACCGTGACCTCCGTCATCGCGACCCCCGGCACCTCCGCCTCCGCCCAGCGCCCGAAGAGCGCCGTCTTGGTCTCCTCGGCCTGCCGCACCGTGGCCTCGTCGAGGACGTCCGGGGATTCGGCCAGCCACACCTGGAACTGGTGCGTGTGCGGTACCTCCGGGTGCACCCGGACCCAGCCCGCCCCCTCGGCGAACGCGTCCCGCAAAGCCGCCGCGACGCCCTTCGCGTGGGCGACGTACTCCGGCAGGCGCGGCAGTTCGTGGTCGAGCCCGTCGAGGGCGGCCAGCACCGCGGGCCACTGCTGGAAGACCAGGCCGCCGTATCGGTGCCGCCAGGTGCGCGCCTCGGCGGCGAGGTCGGCGGAGCCGGCCAGGGCGGCGCCGGAGACGCCGCCGAGGGACTTGTAGAAGGAGACGTACACGCTGTCGGCGAGGCCGGCGATCTCGTCCAGGGGGTGCCCGAAGTGCGGCGGGCACTCCCACAGGCGGGCCCCGTCGAAGTGGACGACGGCGTCGCGCTCGCGTGCCGCGGCGACGATGGCGGTGAGTTCGTCCCAGGTGGGAAGGACGAAGCCGGCGTCCCGGAGCGGGAGTTCGAGCATCAGCGTGCCGAAGGGCTCGTCCATGCCGCGTACTTCGTCGGCGTCGGGTATCCGGCGGGCCGTGGTGGGGTGGACGGTCCGCAGCCCGCTCAGCGCGGACAGCGCGCCGCGCTCGTGCATCTCGGGGTGGGCCAGCGGGTGCAGCGCGACGACGGGGCTGCCGGTGCGTCCCGCCCAGCAGCGCAGGGCGACCTGCTGGGCCATCGTCCCGGTGGGGAACCAGACGGCCTCCTCCGTGCCGAGCAGCCCGGCCACCCGCTGTTCCAGCTCGGCCACGATCCCGTCGCCGTACGTGTCCACGCGGCCGTCAAGGCCGTCCCGTCCGGCCAGCCTGGCCAGCCGTTCGCGCATCGTGGCGGGCTTCCCGTAGGACAGCACGCGGTCGCAGGAGCGTACGGCGGCTGTGCGCCGCGCCTTCTCGTCATCGGCAGAGGTCATGGACCGATCCTGCCGCCCCGGAGGGCGCCGGGAAACATTCGCGTAGCATTGACGAGAACGTCCGGTACCCCCGTGAGGACTGGAACGGAAGGCCAGCGCAGCGTGAACGCATCGCACACCCCGGGGCCCCTGCCCCCCGACGTGGAGGCCCGCCCCGCGCGGCTCACGGTCGGTGTCGTCGGCGCGGGGCGGGTCGGGCCCGCGCTCGCGGCCGCGCTGAAACTGGCCGGGCACCATCCGGTCGCGGCGTCGGGTGTGTCCGACCTCTCACGCCGCCGCGCCGCCGCGCTGCTGCCCGACGTGCCGATGGTGGAGCCCGCCGAGGTGCTGGCCCGCGCGGAGCTCGTCCTGCTGACCGTGCCGGACGACGCGCTGCCCGGGCTGGTGACCGGCCTCGCGGAGACCGGGGCCGTACGGCCGGGCCAGCTGCTGGTGCACACCTCGGGCCGGTACGGGACCGGCGTGCTGACGCCCGCCCTGCGCGCGGGTGCGCTGCCGCTGGCGCTGCACCCCGCGATGACCTTCACCGGCACCTCCGTCGACGTGCAGCGGCTGGCGGGCTGCTCCTTCGGCGTCACGGCCCCCGCGGAGCTGCGGATGGCGGCCGAGGCCCTGGTGATCGAGATGGGCGGCGAGCCCGAGTGGATCGAGGAGTCGGCGCGTCCGCTCTACCACGCGGGCCTGGCGATCGGCGCGAACCACCTGGTCACCCTGGTCGCCCAGTCCATGGAACTGCTGCGCGCCTCGGGCGTCGCCGAGCCCGGCCGCATGCTGGGCCCGCTGCTGGGGGCGGCCCTGGACAACGCCCTGCGTTCCGGTGACGCCGCCCTGACCGGCCCGGTCGCCCGCGGCGACGCCGGCACGGTCGCGGCGCACCTGGCCGAACTGCGCCTGCACGCACCGGAGATGGTGGCCCCGTACCTCGCGATGGCCCGCGCCACGGCGGACCGCGCGCTGGCGGGCGGAATGCTGAAGGCGGAGTTCGCCGAGGCGCTGCTGGGAGTCCTGGGGGACGGCGCCGAGGGGGGAGAGCGATGACCGGGCTGGTGCACACCGCGCGCGAACTGCGGGAGGCCGTCGAGGGCCGGCCCGGCCCCGTCGGCGTCGTCATGACCATGGGCGCGCTGCACGAGGGGCACGCCACGCTCGTACGGACCGCCCGCGAGCGAGTGGGGGACGGCACCGTCGTCGTCACCGTCTTCGTCAACCCGCTGCAGTTCGGGCCGAACGAGGACTTCGACCGCTACCCGCGCACCCTCGACGCCGACGTCGCGACCGCCGGCCGGGCCGGCGCCGACCTCGTCTTCGCGCCCTCCGTCGACGAGGTGTACCCCGGCGGGCGGCCGCAGGTGCGGATCAGCGCCGGGCCGATGGGCGAGGGCTACGAGGGCGCCTCGCGTCCCGGCCACTTCGACGGCATGCTGACCGTCGTCGCCAAGCTGCTCCACCTGACCCGGCCGGACGTGGCGTTCTACGGCCAGAAGGACGCCCAGCAACTGGCCCTGATCCGCCGCATGGTGACGGACCTGAACTTCCCGGCCGAGATCGTCGGCGTGCCCACGGTCCGCGAACCGGACGGCCTGGCCCTGTCCAGCCGCAACCGCTATCTCTCCGAAGGCGACCGCGAGAGCGCCCTCACCCTCTCGCGGGCCCTGTTCGCGGGTCGTGAGGCGCAGGGCGACGGCCCGGACGCCGTACGGGCGGCGGCCCGGACGGTGCTGGAGAAGGGCGACGGCCTGGCGGTGGACTACCTCGCCCTGATCGACCCGGTCGACTTCACCGAGGCCGCCCCCGGCCACACCGGGCCGGCGGTGCTCGCCGTCGCCGCCAAGGTCGGCACGACACGGCTGATCGACAACGTCCCCCTGGAGTTCGGAGTCCGCCGATGAGCGGCACAGGTACAGGCATACGGCTGCACGCCCCCGCTCCCGGCTGGGAGCACGAGGCGGACGTGGTGGTCGTCGGTTCCGGCGTCGCCGGGCTGACGGTCGCGCTGCGCTGCGCGGCGCAGGGCGCCAAGGTCACCGTCGTCACCAAGGCACGGCTCGACGACGGCTCCACGCGCTGGGCGCAGGGCGGCATCGCCGCCGCCCTGGGCGAGGGCGACACCCCCGAGCAGCACCTGGACGACACCTTGGTGGCGGGCGCCGGGCTCTGCGACGAGGAGGCCGTGCGCACCCTGGTCACCGAGGGCCCCGACGCCGTCCGCCGGCTGATCGCGACGGGCGCGCACTTCGACACCAGCGAGACGACGGGCGAGATCCTGCTGACCCGGGAGGGCGGTCACCACCGCCGCCGGATCGCGCACGCGGGCGGCGACGCGACGGGCCTGGAGATCTCCCGGGCGCTGATCGAGGCCGTGCGCGAGGCAGGGATCGAGTTCATCGAGAACGCGCTCGTGCTGGACCTGCTGACCGACGCCGAGGGCCGCGCCGCGGGCGTCACCCTGCACGTCATGGGCGAGGGACAGCGCGACGGCGTCGGCTCCGTGCGGGCCCGCGCCGTGGTGCTGGCGACCGGCGGCATGGGGCAGGTCTTCTCGGCCACGACCAACCCGGCGGTGTCCACGGGCGACGGGGTGGCCCTCGCGCTGCGCGCCGGCGCGGAGGTCTCGGACCTGGAGTTCGTCCAGTTCCACCCGACGGTGCTCTTCCTCGGCCCGGACGCGGAGGGCCAGCAGCCGCTGGTCTCCGAGGCCGTGCGCGGGGAGGGCGCCTTCCTCGTGGACGCCGACGGGGTGCGCTTCATGCAGGGGCAGCACGAGCTGGCCGAGCTGGCGCCCCGCGACATCGTCGCCAAGGGCATCACGCGCCGTATGCAGGAGACCGGCACCGAGCACATGTACCTCGACGGCCGGCACTTCGGCGCGCGGATGTGGGAGCGGCGCTTCCCGACGATCCTGGCCGCCTGCCGCGCCAACGGCATCGACCCGGTCACCCGGCCGATCCCGGTGGCCCCCGCCGCGCACTACGCCTCCGGCGGCGTCCGCACCGACCTGCACGGCCGCACCACGGTGCCGGGCCTGTACGCGTGCGGCGAGGTCGCCTGCACGGGCGTGCACGGCGCCAACCGGCTGGCGTCCAACTCCCTCCTGGAGGGGCTGGTCTTCGCCGAGCGCATCGCCGCCGACATCGCCGAGCACCCCGCGGCCCCCGGCGCCCCCGTGGTCCCCGACCCGAGCCGCTTCCCGCTGCTGCCGGCCGGGGCGCGCTTCGAGATCCAGCGGATCATGACGCGCGGCGCCGGGGTGCTGCGCAGCGAGGCCAGCCTGGACGAGGCGGCCGCGGCGCTGGGCCGGATGTACGCCGAGGCCGCGGAGCTGCTGGAGCGCGACGGCAAGACGGCCGAGCCCTGCGTGGAGAGCTGGGAGGCGACCAACCTCTGCCTGGTCGCCCGGGTCCTGGTGGAGGCGGCCCGCCGCCGCGAGGAGACCCGCGGCTGCCACTGGCGCGAGGACCGCCCCGAGCGGGACGACGAGAACTGGCGCAGGCACATCGTCGTACGGCTTCCGTCCGGTGCGGCGGCACCCGTCGCACCCACTAGTCTCACCATCCGCACCACCCCCACGGCGGACCTTCCCCCGACCCGTTCCGGAACGGAGCACCTGCGATGAGCACGCCCGACCTCCCCCTCCTGCAGATCGGCGGCGCCGGAGGCGGTGGCTGCGGCGACGGCTGCGGCTGCGGTTCCGACGGCGAATACGCGCACGACCCGGGCGAGTGCGGCCTCGACCCCGATCTGGCGCAGCTGCTCGTCGACGCCGGGCTGGACCCGGTCCTGGTCGAGGACGTCGCGCACATGGCCATCGAGGAGGACCTGGACGGCGGGGTGGACGTCACCACCGTGGCCACCATCCCCGAGGACGCCATGGCCACCGGTGACTTCACCGCGCGCGAGGCCGGTGTGGTCGCGGGGCTGCGGGTCGCCGAGGCGGTCCTGTCCATCGTGTGCACCGACGAGTTCGAGGTCGAGCGGCACGTCGAGGACGGCGACCGGGTCGAGGCCGGTCAAACGCTGCTCTCGGTGCGCACCCGTACGAGGGACCTGCTGACCGCGGAGCGCAGTGCGCTCAACCTGATGTGCCGGCTGTCCGGGATCGCCACCGCCACGCGCCGCTGGGCGGACGCGCTGGAGGGCACCAAGGCGAAGGTCCGCGACACCCGGAAGACGACCCCGGGCCTGCGCGCGCTGGAGAAGTACGCGGTGCGCTGCGGCGGCGGCGTCAACCACCGCATGTCGCTGTCGGACGCGGCCCTGGTCAAGGACAACCACGTGGTCGCCGCGGGCGGCGTGGCGGCGGCCTTCAAGGCCGTCCGCGACGAGTTCCCCGAGCTGGCGATCGAGGTCGAGGTCGACACCCTGCACCAGGTCCGCGAGGTCCTGGACGCGGGCGCCGACCTGATCCTGCTGGACAACTTCACCCCCTCCGACACGGAGGAGGCGGTCGCCATCGTCGCGGGCCGCGCCCTGCTGGAGTCCTCCGGCCGGCTCACCCTGGACAACGCCCGCGCCTACGCCGCGACCGGCGTCGACTACCTGGCCGTGGGCGCCCTGACGCACTCCTCGCCGATCCTGGACATCGGACTGGACCTGCGGTCCGAGGGGTCGGAGCGGGACTGATGCTGCTCACCATCGACGTCGGCAACACCCACACCGTCCTGGGGCTGTTCGACGGGGACGAGATCGTCGAGCACTGGCGGGTCTCCACCGACCCGCGCCGCACGGCGGACGAGATGGCCGTGCTCATGCAGGGCCTGATGGGCATGCACCCGCTGCTCGGCGAGGAACTGGGCGACAACATCCACGGGATCGCCATCTGCTCCACCGTCCCCTCGGTGCTGCACGAGCTGCGTGAGGTGACGCGCCGCTACTACGGCGACGTGCCCGCGGTGCTCGTGGAGCCCGGCGTCAAGACCGGCGTCCCGGTGCTCACCGACAACCCCAAGGAAGTCGGCTCCGACCGGATCATCAACGCCCTGGCCGCCGTGCACCTCTACGGCGGGCCGTGCGTCGTGGTGGACTTCGGCACGGCCACCACCTTCGACGCGGTCACGGCGCGCGGCGAGTACGCGGGCGGCGCCATCGCCCCCGGCATCGAGATCTCGGTGGACGCGCTGGGCGCCCGCGGTGCCCAGCTGCGCAAGGTGGAGCTGACCCGCCCGCGCAGCGTCATCGGCAAGAACACCATCGAGGCCATGCAGTCCGGCATCCTCTACGGTTTCGCGGGCCAGGTGGACGGCGTGGCCGAGCGGATGGCGCGGGAGCTGGCCGACGACGCGGACGACGTCACGGTCATCGCCACCGGCGGACTGGCGCCGCTGGTGCTGGGCGAGTCGGCGGTCATCGACGTCCACGAGCCCTGGCTGACCCTGATAGGCCTTCGGCTGGTCTACGAGCGGAACGTGTCCACGACCTGACGACCCGACGACTGACGAGCTGACGCCCCGGCGACCTGCGGCCGGCCGGATCCGCCGGGGGACGCACGCGGCGCGCCCGGCCATATCTGGTTACGCGTATTTTGTCCGGTTAGTACGTAAAGTCGGACCATGCCCACGCCACACGGGTCCCGAGGCGGAATGGCGTTCAGCGCGGATGAACTGCGCGTGCTCCGGCGCGCCCTCTCAGCGGCCCTCCAGTCCAGCACCATGATCCCCACCCCCGACGAGGTCAGGGACTATCTGCGCCTTGCCGAGGACGTCGACGAGGCGGCCCGCGAGGGCGGGCGGCTGCGGACCTTCCAGCTCGCCGAACTCGCCAGGTACCGGGAGGCGCTGCCGGGCAGCGCCGCCGGGTACCTCGAGCGGCTGACGGGAGCGCTCGACACGGGCTACGTGCCCCTGCCGGACGACCTCGCCGCGCTGCGCCGGCTGCACGACGCGCCGTGCACCGACGCCGAGGCGCGTCGCAGGCGGGCCGTGCTGCGCCACTGCGAGCACCTGGCGGAACTCGACGTGCGCGCCCGGCTGGAGGCGCGCATCCCCGCTCCCTCGCAACCCTGCGGCCCGCCCTCCGTGGGCAGGGCCCGGCTGCGCGCGCTGCCCGGCGGCCGGTCCGCCTCCGACGACCCCAAGCCGGGCCCCAAACCCGAGCCGAAGGCGCCCCCCGCCGAGCCGGCCGCGCCGGAGCCCGGGGAGGAGAAGCGCAAGGTCCCCACGCCGGCCGAGATCTTCCCGCCGCGCCGCCGCTCCGCGCCGCCGCCCGAGGAGCGCGCCACGGGCTGACGCGAGATCGGCGCACGACCTGCCGGAGACGTCACGGGTCCCTCCCGTGACGTCTCCCGCGCGTTCACGGGTGCGCCGCGCCCTCCCCGGCGCGGCCTCCGCGTGCCCCCTGACGGCCGGTTCGGCGGCCTCCGAGGTGTCGGCTGCGCTCCTGGCCGGTCCTGGCCGCGGCGGTCCGCCCCAGGGCGCGTACGGGCGCGCCAGCCGTCCCGGAGCGACCGGACCGGCGCCCCGGCAGGACCTGCCGGCCGACCTCCGCCACCCGGGGGAGGTCCGCCGCGGGGCGCGTACGGGGCGTGGCTACCCTGGTGCCATGGAATACGTCTCCGCGCTCGTGCCCCCCACCGTGATGGCCATCGCGTTCACCTTCCTCATCCGGACGCTGATCAGGAGCCAGGGCGGGGTCAACAAGGCCAAGGAGGACGCGGTGGTCGACGCCGCGCTGTCCGGCGCGCAGCCCCCGGCCCAGCGGCCGGGCGGCACCGAGCACCGGGTGTGACCTCGATATTTCCGGCATTCCGGGCAATGCGCCCGTAAGCAACTAGTATTCGGGTGTGCCCCGTCCATTGGGAGACCTCGAAGACGCCGTGATGACCCGGGTATGGCGCTGGAACCACCCGGTGACGGTGCGCGAGGTGCTGGAGGATCTCCGCCGGGAGCGCTCGATCGCGTACACGACGGTCATGACCGTAATGGACAACCTTCATCAGAAGGGCTGGCTCCGGCGGGAAGCCGAAGGGCGCGCCTATCGCTATGAGGCCGTTTCCACTCGCGCCGCTTACTCGGCGGCGCTGATGCACGAGGCGTGGTCGGCGAGCGACAACCCCGCGGCGGCCCTTGTCGCCTTCTTCGGCATGATGTCCGCGGAACAGCGAGAAGCGCTCCGCGACGCAATGCGTGTGGTGCAATCCGCTGATCCGGGTGACCCCGGGGAGACGGACGGATCGGACGGGCGATAGCGTCCGCACATGCCCGCCGCATCAAAAGACGTCACCATCCGCCGGGCCCGGACGGCCGACGTACCGGCTGTCCGGCGACTGCTCGACGCCTATGTCCGCGACCGCATCCTGCTCGACAAGCCGACGGTGACGCTTTACGAGGACATCCAGGAGTTCTGGGTGGCCGAACACGACCACGACGCCGAGGTGGTGGCCTGCGGGGCGCTGCACGTCATGTGGGAGGACCTCGCCGAGGTGCGCACCCTCGCGGTCGCCCCGGCGCACCACGGCAAGGGTGTCGGGCATCTCGTGCTGGAGAAGCTGCTGCAGACCGCGCGGTGGCTGGGAGTGCGGCGAATTTTCTGCCTCACCTTCGAAGTGGACTTCTTCACGAAGCACGGCTTCGTCGAGATCGGCGAGACGCCGGTCGACGGCGATGTCTTCGGTGAGCTGCTGAGGTCAAAGGACGAGGGCGTGGCCGAGTTCCTCGACCTCGAACGAGTGAAACCCAACACCTTGGGCAACAGCCGGATGCTGTTGCATCTGTGAGGCTGCCCACGGTGTCCGTCCGGCACAACAGTATGTCCGAAACGTTCCGCTGAAGACGGCGGCGATGCCTACCGGGACGGAAGCAGTTCGGGCAAGGGGTTTGAGTTTTCCGGGAAAAGGCGGTTTGCTTTTACCGGTAATCCGTATTCGATGAAAGGGAAGCCGGTGGCACAGAAGGTTCAGGTCCTTCTTGTTGACGACCTCGACGGCGGCGAGGCGGATGAGACCGTGACGTTCGCGCTCGACGGAGTGACGTACGAGATCGACCTCACCACCGACAACGCCGACAAGTTGCGCGGTCTCCTCGGCCCGTACGTGGACGGCGGTCGCCGCACCGGTGGCCGTGCCGGCCGCGGGCGCACCACGAAGGGCGCCGCCCGCGGGGGCGCCGCGAGCCAGGACACCGCGAAGATCCGCGCGTGGGCGAAGGAAGAGGGCTACGAGGTCAACGACCGCGGTCGCGTTCCCGCGCAGATCCGTGAGGCGTACGAGAAGGCGCACGGCTGATCGGTCCGGGCCACGCGCAGCCGGACCCGGTGGCAGGCGGTCGCGAGCGCGGAGACCAGGGCCGTGAGGCCCACGGTCCCCCCGGAGCGTCCGTCCGCCGCGGGGCCGGGCTGCGTGCGGAACGTCATCGCGGGCAGACGGAGCGGCGCGCCGGTGTGGCACCCGCCGTCCGGAACGGGCGGCCGGAGCCAGGCGGGCGCGCCGTCGTCGTAGGCGGCCTCCGGCCCGCACAGCGGTACGAGGTCGAGCGGGATCCCGCTCCACTCCAGCCAGTCCAGCAGGCCGGGCAGCTCCTCGGCGCCGCCCGGGGCGACGAAGAACCGCATGCGATGCCCCGCCAGGGCGACCGGACCCGTCCGGGGCGCCGGGAAGCGGCCGAGCACCTCGTGCCCCGCCTCCGCGGGGACGTCGAGTGCGTCCGCGTGTTCCAGGGTCGCCGGGACCCGTGAGGCCTGCATGCCCTGCGCAACGCCCCCCGGGGGTCCCGGGTTACGAGGCGGGTCACCGGGAGTGTCCGGTGGGCCGGTTCCGTCACGCTCCGTGAATCCACGCGACGCAAGTCTGTTCGCCCTTAGCAGACATCGGGCGTGCTCCTTGCATGGACTGTCCGTGCGGGCGGGTAAGAAATACCTAGTGGGAACGGACGACGGCCATGTCGGACAGGCGGGACGTTCGCCCTCGGCGTACTGGATAAAGGGCTATCCGCCTGGCCTGCGGGAACATCGTCTCGCACCATCGGGTTGAGGCTGTTGTCGACGGCGCGGGGGTAAACGACCTCGCAAGGTGTCGACGGTTGAAGTGAGCTGCCCCGCTGTGCGGGACTAGCATGCGGAAGGACAGGGAGGGGACACGCCCCTAACTGCCCGACCGCTCTGAGGAGCGATTAACGATGTTCGAGAGGTTCACCGACCGCGCGCGGCGGGTTGTCGTCCTGGCTCAGGAAGAAGCCCGGATGCTCAACCACAACTACATCGGCACCGAGCACATCCTCCTGGGCCTTATCCACGAGGGTGAGGGTGTCGCCGCTAAGGCCCTGGAGAGCCTCGGGATTTCGCTCGAGGCGGTCCGCCAGCAGGTGGAGGAGATCATCGGCCAGGGCCAGCAGGCCCCGTCCGGGCACATCCCCTTCACCCCCCGGGCCAAGAAGGTCCTGGAGCTGTCGCTCCGCGAGGCCCTCCAGCTCGGCCACAACTACATCGGCACCGAGCACATCCTGCTCGGCCTGATCCGCGAGGGCGAGGGCGTCGCGGCCCAGGTCCTCGTGAAGCTGGGCGCCGATCTCAACCGGGTGCGGCAGCAGGTCATCCAGCTGCTCTCCGGCTACCAGGGCAAGGAGGCCGCCACCGCCGGCGGCCCGGCCGAGGGCACCCCCTCGACCTCGCTCGTCCTGGACCAGTTCGGCCGCAACCTCACGCAGGCCGCTCGTGAGACCAAGCTCGACCCGGTGATCGGGCGCGAGAAGGAGATCGAGCGCGTGATGCAGGTGCTGTCGCGCCGCACCAAGAACAACCCCGTCCTCATCGGCGAGCCCGGCGTCGGCAAGACCGCCGTCGTCGAGGGCCTGGCCCAGGCCATCGTCAAGGGCGAGGTCCCCGAGACGCTGAAGGACAAGCAGCTCTACACGCTCGACCTCGGTGCCCTGGTGGCCGGTTCCCGCTACCGCGGTGACTTCGAGGAGCGCCTGAAGAAGGTCCTCAAGGAGATCCGCACCCGCGGCGACATCATCCTGTTCATCGACGAGCTCCACACCCTGGTGGGTGCGGGTGCCGCCGAGGGCGCGATCGACGCCGCCTCGATCCTCAAGCCGATGCTGGCCCGCGGTGAGCTGCAGACCATCGGCGCCACCACGCTCGACGAGTACCGCAAGCACCTGGAGAAGGACGCGGCCCTGGAGCGCCGCTTCCAGCCCATCCAGGTCGCGGAGCCGTCGCTGCCGCACACCATCGAGATCCTCAAGGGCCTGCGGGACCGCTACGAGGCCCACCACCGGGTGTCCATCACGGACGCCGCCCTGGTGGCCGCGGCGACCCTTGCCGACCGCTACATCTCGGACCGCTTCCTGCCGGACAAGGCGATCGACCTGATCGACGAGGCCGGTTCCCGGATGCGCATCCGCCGGATGACCGCTCCGCCGGACCTGCGCGAGTTCGACGAGAAGATCGCCGACGTGCGCCGGGAGAAGGAGTCCGCGATCGACTCGCAGGACTTCGAGAAGGCCGCTTCCCTCCGCGACAAGGAGAAGCAGCTGCTCTCCGCGAAGACCAAGCGGGAGAAGGAGTGGAAGGCCGGCGACATGGACGTCGTCGCCGAGGTCGACGAGGAGCTGATCGCCGAGGTCCTGGCCACGGCCACGGGCATCCCGGTCTTCAAGCTCACCGAGGAGGAGTCCTCGCGTCTGCTGCGCATGGAGGACGAGCTGCACAAGCGCGTCATCGGCCAGAAGGACGCGATCAAGGCCCTCTCGCAGGCCATCCGCCGCACGCGGGCCGGTCTGAAGGACCCCAAGCGCCCCGGTGGCTCGTTCATCTTCGCCGGCCCGTCCGGTGTCGGTAAGACCGAGCTCTCCAAGACGCTCGCCGAGTTCCTCTTCGGCGACGAGGACGCGCTCATCCAGCTCGACATGTCCGAGTTCAGCGAGAAGCACACCGTCTCGCGGCTCTTCGGCTCCCCGCCCGGATACGTCGGCTACGAGGAGGGCGGCCAGCTCACCGAGAAGGTGCGCCGCAAGCCGTTCTCGGTCGTCCTCTTCGACGAGGTCGAGAAGGCCCACCCGGACATCTTCAACAGCCTGCTGCAGATCCTGGAGGACGGTCGCCTGACCGACTCCCAGGGCCGGGTCGTGGACTTCAAGAACACGGTCATCATCATGACCACCAACCTCGGCACCCGGGACATCTCCAAGGGCTTCAACCTCGGCTTCGCGGCCGCGGGTGACGTCAAGACCGGGTACGAGCGGATGAAGGCCAAGGTCGGCGAGGAGCTCAAGCAGCACTTCCGGCCCGAGTTCCTGAACCGTGTCGACGACATCGTGGTCTTCCACCAGCTCAGCGAGGAAGACATCATCCAGATCGTCGACCTCATGATCGCCCGGGTGGACGAGCGCCTCAGGGACAAGGACATGGGCATCGAGCTCAGCCCCGAGGCCAAGTCCCTGCTCGCCAAGAAGGGCTACGACCCCGTGCTGGGCGCCCGGCCGCTGCGCCGGACGATCCAGCGGGAGATCGAGGACGTGCTCTCCGAGAAGATCCTCTTCGGTGAGCTGCGCACCGGTCACATCGTGGTCGTGGGCACCGAGGGCGAGGGCGAGAACGTCAAGTTCACCTTCCGCGGTGAGGAGAAGGTGGCCGTCGCCGACGCCCCTCCGGTCGAGGCGGCCGGCGGTCCGAACCTCAGCAAGGAAGCGTAACCGCAGGTAATCGCACAGCGATCCGACCCCGTCCGCACAATAGTGCGGGCGGGGTCGTCGCGTTTTGTGTTCCCCATGAACCCACCCTTGTTGCGCCGGTTGCATTTGTGGAAAGGTGAGCGATGTTCAGCACGGACCCTTCCTTCTCCGTGCTCCGGCCGGTGTCGTGCCGTCATTCCGGCAGGCATTCGAAAAGATCAGCCGAGAGTGAGGAGAGGCCGCCTTGCCCCTCCATCGGCGCCCCGGCCCCACCTCCCCCCACGTAGCTGCGTCCCGCGCCGGCGTATTGGTTCGTACTTATCCCGGCGGGGCGAACGCGGAAGGAAACTCTCGTTGAAGGAATCCCCGCATCCGAATTCCGCGCACCCCGGCCGGCTGTTCGGCGTCCCGGACGAGTCGCTGTCCGGAGAGATCGGAAAGTCCCTGGGAAAGGAAGACGCGCACCAGCCGTTCGAGGAGTTGCTGGCCCGCCATTGGCGGCCGGTCTCCGAGTACGCGGAGTTGTGCACGGTCTCCGGACACGCCGCCGGGATACTCGCGGCGGCCGCGTTCACCCGGGTCTTCGTCGACACCCTGCGACTGACCGGGCCCACGGCCGCCTGGCGCCCCGAGCTGCTGATCACCGTCCACAAGATCGCCGAGGAGTGGGCCGTCGACCGCCGGCGGGCCTGGCTCCACCGGAGACTGCGCCCCCGCCCCGACCAGGCCGACACCCGGCTGGCGGTACCCGAGAACCGCCGGCTGGCGAACCGGGCCTTCATGCGGCTCCCCGAGCCCGCGCGCTGCCTGCTCTGGCACGCCGAGGTCGACGCCGAGCCGCTGGACGTACCGGCCGGGCTGCTCGGCATCGACCCGGAGCGGGCCGCGGCCCAGCTGGAGCTCGCCCGCACCCGCTTCCGCGAGGCGTGCGTCCAGGCGCACCGGGACCTCGCGCCGTACGAGGCCTGTCTGCAGTTCAGCCGCCTGCTGGACATCTCCGTCCATCGCGGCGGCGCCGGTCTCGTACCCGATCTGCAGCGGCACATCGCCCGCTGCGACCACTGCCGCTACGCGGCCGAGCAGCTCGACCACTCCGGGGACCGGCTGGGTGTGCTGATCGCCGAGGCGGTCCTGGTCTGGGAGGCGCGGGGCTATCACGACTCGCGCCCCACTCGCCGGGCGGCGCATGACAACGATGCCGGGAACGGCTCCGGCCGCTCCGCGGGGCGGCGCCGCGGCGGTCGCAGGCGACGGGCGGCGAGCGGCGTCCGCCGGCGGCTGACCGCGACCCTGCTGGGTTTCGGCGGCCTCGTCCTCGTGACCGCCCTGGTCGTCGGCCTCACCACCGGCGACGGCGGTGGCGAGGGACGTGCCTCCGGCACGGCGCCCACTGCGGCCACGGCGTCCCCCACCGTCTCGGCCCCGGTCACCACCTCGGACACCGCGCCCGGCCCGGGTACGGTCACCGCCGACCCCGTCCCCGCCGACGGGCTCCGCGGCCGGCTCCGCAACAGGGACAACGACCTGTGCGTGGACCTGACCGGCCGCCGCACCGTCATCGGCACCGAGACGGCCACCGCGCGCTGCGACACCGGCGCCACGCAGTTCTGGTCGTACGAGCCGGACGGGCTGATGCGCAGCGTCGCCCAGCCCGCGTACTGCCTCAACTCCCACCGCGGCCCCGCGCTGGAACTCGGTCTGTGCACGGCGTCCTTCGTCACCGGTGCCGAGGACGTGCGCTACGACCTCACCCTGACCGGGGACCTCATCCCGCGCTGGAACCAGCAGCTCGCGGTCGCCCCCGCGGGCCGCGAGGCGGGTGCCGGGGTCGTCCTCAGGCCCCGCGACGGCCGGCTCGTCCAGCGCTGGACCTTCGACACCTCCGTCACCCCGCTCCGTTTCCAGTCGGTGGCGTACACCACCGGCTCCCGGTTGGCCGCCGGCGCCACCCGGGCGGCCGCGCGGCTTTCGGCGCCGCCGAGCCCCACGCCATAGGCCACCGGCCCGCCGACCGCCGGCGGGGACCCCTGCGACGGTTACTGCGACCGGGACGGCCACGACGGCCGGGGCCGGGGCGGCTGGGGCGGCTGGAGGGACCGGGACGGCGACTAGCCTCCCTGGCGCGGCCCGGGGACGACGGTCACGCCCGCGGGCAGCCGGTCGGTCCCGGTCACGCGGTCGGCGGCCAGCGGGACGCGCACGGTCAGCGGGCCCGGGTGGGCGGCGAGCGGTGACAGGTCGACCCGGCCGCCGGCCGGGGCGGCCAGTTCCAGCTCACGCAGTGCGGGCAGCCCGCCGATCGACGTCCAGTCGGCGGGCGCGCCCGGGCCGACCAGCACCAGCCTGCGCAGCTCCCGCTGGCCCGCCAGGAAGCGCAGGTCGGTCAGGGCGCAGTCCTTCACCCGGACCTCGGTGAGCGCGAGCCCGGCCACGTACCCGGCCAGCTCGTCCGCGGGCAGGTCGCCCCGCAGGTCGAGGCGGGTGGGCCGCAGTCCCAGCCCGCGCAGCTCGCGCAGCTGCTCGGCGGAGCGGACGGTGAAGTCCAGGCCGTCCGGGTCGAGACGGGCGACGACCTCCCGCGCGTACAGGGCGCAGTCGAAGCGGTGCCAGGACCACATCAGCTGGGCGCGGACCCGCAGGGACCGGTGCGCGGCGAAGCCCGCCAGGTAGCGGGCGGCCCGGTCCGAGGGCAAGTGGCAGGCGGTCACCACGACGTGCAGGGCCTCCGCGTCGGAGAGTCCGCCGGGGCCGGGGAGGAGATCCAGTACGAGCGGCCCGGCCTCGGCCAGGGCGCGGGCCTCTCCGGCGTCCGCGGGCGGGACGAGCGCCGCGGCGCGCCGCTCCACGGCCTCGCGCACCTCCGGGTCGAGGGCCGCGGAGTCCTCCAGACTGGCGGCGGCGAGCAGGTGGAGCCGGGCCCGGGTGCGCCGGTCCGCGGCCAGGTCGCCGCGGTCGAGGAGCTCCCGCAGGATCGCGGCGCGCTCTCGGGGGCCGGCGAGCGCGACCGCCATGCGCAGGACGTCCTCCCACCGGTCGTCGGCGGCGTGCGCGGCGAGCAGCCCGAAGTCGCCCTCGTCCACGGCGGCCCGGGCGCCCAGGTGGTCCTGGAAGGTGCGGTGCACGAAGTCGACCGAGCCCGGGGCGGCCCGGCGCAGCACGCCGCCGCGGTCGAGGAGGTGCGCCAGGACGGCGCCGGCGTCGCCGAGCGCGGCGGCCTCGGGGACGGCGGGCAGCGCCCGCGCGACGACGGCCTCGGCCCGGCCGAGGTCCATCTCGGTGCGGCCGTTGCGGACCAGCCAGTACGCCAGCCGCTGCAGCAGCTCGGTCTGCGCCTCCTCGCGCAGCGGCACGACCGCCGCCTCCCGTTCGCGGTCCCTGCGGACCAGCAGCATCGACAGGGCGGCGGCGTACAGGTCCTTCCTGGCCCTGGGCAGGTAGCCGCGGCGGTCGTGGTGCAGGGCGCAGATCAGTCCGCACATCAGCGGGTTGGTGGCGAGCCGGCCGAGGTCCGGCTCGGCACGCAGGGCGGCGAGCAGCCCTTCGGCGTACCCGGCCGCCTCCGGCCCGGCGGCGGCGTGCCAGCGGCCGACGAAGGCGGCGACGTCGGCGGGGCCCATGGGGGTCAGGGCCAGCTCGGTGAAGCCCTCGGCGGCCAGCCAGTCCTCCCGCACGGCGGAGGGGCGGGAGGTGACCAGCCAGCGGTTGCCGGGATGGGCGTCGAGCAGGTCGCCGAGCCAGGCCCGGGTGCGGCGGCGCTCGGCGTCGGGGATCTCGTCGATGCCGTCCACCAGCAGCAGCCCTCGGCCCTCGGCGAGGACGCGGGCCTCCCAGCCGGCCGGCTGCGTGCCGGCGAGCGGGCAGCCGGCGGCGGCGAGGAAGCCGCGCGGCGCGGGGAGGCGCTCGCCGTGGCGGGTGAGGGTGCGCAGCGGCAGGACGAAGGGGATCCGGTCCTCCAGGTGGGCCATGCCCTCGTCCGGGTCCTGGCGCGCGCAGGCGGTCGCCAGCCACTGCACGAGCGTGGTCTTCCCCGACCCCGCCTCGCCGCGCAGCAGGACCCGCTCGTGCGCGGCGAGGGCCCGGTCGGCGGCGCGGGGCCCGGCGGAGTCCTCCGTCCCGTCCTCCGCGGGCCCGGAGGAGGGGACCGCCTCCAGGCTGAGGTAGGCGGTGTCCAGCGGCCAGCGGTCCGGGGCGTCCGCCAGGTCGAGGCCGTGGATCGTGAGCCGCCCGTACTTCTTCGCGACGTAGTCCAGGTAGCGCCGCTCGAAGGCCGCGTCCTCGCCGCCCGGCAGAGGGGTGCGGCTGATGAGCGCGTCGACGCGGGCGGTCAGGTCGCCCAGCGCCCGGCTCTGCTCGACCAGGGTGGCGGCGACGAAGGTCGAGCGCTGGGTGAAGAAGTGCAGGATGTGCAGGCAGGCCGTGTCGAGCAGCCGCTCGTGGAAGTGCGCGCCGTCGGCGCTGAGTTCCCGCTCCGGGGAATCGGCGGCGCGGCGCAGGGCGCGGGCGAACGCGGTGTGGCCGAGGTCCACGGCCTGCACGTCGGTGAGGTCGAGGTCGCCCAGGGCCCGGAGTGAGGCCGCGAGGGCGTCGGCGACGGCGGTCTCCTCGTCGGCGCCGACCGGGCGTTCCCCGGCGCGCAGGGCGCGGCGCACCAGCCCGGCGGCCAGGGCGCGCAGGTCCGCGTCGGTGAGGGTGCGCTTCTCGCCCCTGAAGGAGACCCGGGAGGAGATGCGGACCGGCCGGTCCACGAGGCCCGCTCCGGGGCCCTCGGCCACGAAGAGCCGCTTGACCAGCGGCCCCGCGACGGCCGACGCCAGCCGTACACCCACGGCCGAAGGATCCACGTTCCCGCCCCCCGTCATGCGGATCGCGCGCTCTTCCCATTCGCGCGCTCCGCCGGCTCCCGCATTTCTCTTTCCGTGTGACCCGGGCCACGGGACCTAGGTCCCGAAGGGCAATTCCCTTTGGTCCCGGGGCCGGTGACGTGACCCACGTGACCTGGGACACGTACGAATCACCTTAGGGGACAGTGCCCCTGCGGCAGGCGGCGAAGCGGGGTGCCGGAGGTCCGGGCTACGAAAGACGGTAGTAGATGGGGGGGTTTGTCCGGGGTCGGAATGTCGGGTTACCAAGGGATCCGCGGCGAACACGTCGCATCGTTCTTGTCCGGCTATTTCCGCGAGGTAATTCCGAATGCGCATGCCCAAGATCTCGAACTCCGTCTTCCGCGGCCGTCGCACCGTCGTCACCGCCGGCGTGTGCGCCTCGCTGGCACTCGGTGCGGCAGGGACGGCCATGGCGCAGACGCAGAGCGAGAGCCTGCTGGGCCTCGGCGCGGCCGGGAAGCTGGCGGACGCGACCCGGGCGCAGGCCGATGTGCAGCAGCGCGCCGCCCGGGCCGCGAAGGCCGACCGCCACGCGCGTGCCGAGCTGCACTGGAAGCACCGGAACCACGTGGGGCAGTCCGCGAAGAGCGCCCCGCAGCAGCAGAGCCGCACCAACAGCGGCTGGTCGGTGCCGGTCAAGAAGTACGCACTGTCCGCCGGCTACATGCAGAACGGCGCCCGCTGGGCCCACAAGCACTCCGGCCAGGACTTCGCCGTGCCGATCGGCACCAACGTCCACGCCGTGAGCGCCGGCACCGTCGTCGCGGCCGGCTGGGGCGGCGCCTACGGCAACAACATCGTGATCCGCCACGCCAACGGCATGTACTCGCAGTACGGCCACCTGTCGAAGATGCAGGTGCGCGTCGGCCAGTACGTCGGCCAGGGCCAGCAGATCGCGCTGTCCGGCAACACCGGCAACAGTACCGGTCCCCACCTGCACTTCGAGATCCGCAAGACCCCTTACTACGGCTCGTCCGTGAACCCGCTGCCGTATCTGCGGTCTCACGGGGTGTCGGTCTGATCCCGGTAGGTCCGGGCGATCAACTCCTGGGCGACCTCGAGGACGGCGGCGCGCTTGTCCTCGGGGTCGCCCTCGAGGTTCTGCATCGCGAACATCCCGGCGTGCATCGCGAAGACCGCGGTGATCGAGCGCACCTGGTCGGTCAGCGGCGCGTCCGGGTCCTTGAGCAGGGAGTGGACGGCGAGCAGCTTGGTCTTGAAGGTCTCGCCGATGCTGAGGTCGCGGACGGTGGCCTGGTTCTCCTGGATGAAGCGGAACAGCGGGCCGGCGCTCCACAGCGCGTCCGCGTAGCGCCGCAGCACCTCGCACTTGGTCTCCAGGGTGCGCGGCTGCTCCGTGGCCCAGGCGATCAGCTCGTCGACCGGTGAGGCCAGGTCCTCGACGATGCTGTTGAGGATGTCCTCCTTGGTCCTGAAGTGGTAGTACAACGCCGCTTTGGTCACGTCCAGGTGCTCGGCGATCTCACGCAGGGACGTCTTCTCGTATCCCTGCTCGGCGAAGAGCTCCAGCGCGACGTCCTGGATGCGGCGTCGCGTGTCACCTCTGCGTGCGTGGGGCGTTGCCATGGGCGAACTTTAACTTACTTGACGCCCGGCTAGTAAGCCGCATACTGTCAGGGTGCCCCAGGCAACTAGCCGGGCGGCAGGTAAGCAATCGAAGACAAGCAAGAAACAAGTAGGGGAGCTTGTGATGGCGGAGACCGCCGAGACCCCGCAGCGCAGCGTGCGCGTGGTGTTGTTCGGGCTCATGATCGCGATGCTGCTCGCGATGCTCGACAACATGATCATCGGCACCGCGATGCCCACCATCGTGGGCGAGCTGGGCGGCCTGGAGCACCTGTCGTGGGTGGTGACCGCCTACACGCTCGCCACCGCCGCGTCGACGCCCGTCTGGGGCAAGCTCGGCGACCTGTACGGCCGCAAGGGCATCTTCATGTCGTCGATCGTGATCTTCCTGATCGGATCGGCGCTGTCCGGCATGGCGCAGGACATGGGCCAGCTGATCGCCTTCCGCGCCGTGCAGGGCCTGGGAGCCGGCGGTCTGATCGTCGGTGTGATGGCGATCATCGGTGACCTGATCCCGCCGCGGGAGCGCGGCAAGTACCAGGGCATGATGGCCGGCGTCATGGCGGTCGCGATGATCGGCGGCCCGCTCGTCGGCGGTTACATCACCGACAACTGGGGCTGGCGCTGGAGCTTCTACATCAACCTCCCGCTCGGCGTGGTCGCCCTCTTCATGATCTCGGCGGTGCTGCACCTGCCGAAGAAGCAGATCAAGACCAGCATCGACTACCTCGGCACGGTGCTGCTCACCGTCGGCATCACCTCGCTCGTCCTGCTCACCACCTGGGGCGGCAACCAGTACGAGTGGGGCTCGCCCCAGATCCTGGGCCTGCTGGTGCTCGGCGTGGCCGCGCTGGCCGGATTCCTGTACGTGGAGACCCGCGTCGCGGAGCCCGTCATCCCGCTGCACATCTTCCACAGCCGCAACTTCTCGCTGATCTCCGTGATCGGCTTCCTGGTCGGCTTCGTGATGTTCGGGGCGATGACCTTCCTGCCGCTGTTCCAGCAGATCGTGCAGGGCGCCTCCGCGACCAACTCCGGCCTGCTGCTGCTGCCGCTGCTGCTGTCCATGATGGTCGTCTCGCTCATAGCCGGCCGGGTCACCACCCAGACCGGCAAGTACAAGATCTTCCCGATCGTCGGCGGCGGCCTGATGACCGTCGGCCTCTACCTGCTGTCGACGATGGACACCGGCACCAGCCGCTTCGTCTCCGGCGTGTGGATGGCCGTGCTCGGCGCGGGCATGGGCTTCCTGATGCAGATCACGATGCTCATAGCGCAGAACAGCGTCGAGATGAAGGACATGGGGGTCGGCTCCTCGTCCTCCACCCTCTTCCGTACGATCGGCGGTTCCTTCGGCGTCGCCCTCTTCGGCGCGATCTTCACCCACCAGGTGCAGAACACCATGACGGACCGCCTCGGCGAGGCCGCCGCGGGAGCCACCTCCGGTTCCGCCCAGATGGACCCGGCGGGCCTGGCCAAGCTGGCGCCGCCGGTGAAGGACGCCTACCTCCACGCTGTCGCGGGCGGTACGCACCACGTCTTCCTGTGGGGCGCCGTCGTCAGCGTCATCGGCTTCCTGCTGGCCTTCTTCGTCAAGGAGATCCCGCTCCGCTCGGCGCCCACCGCGCCCAGCACCGAGGAGGCGGTCGCCGCGGTCGAGGTGGTCTGAGCCGCCTGGCCCCCCGGCCACCCGCTGCCGATGCCCGCACGGGGTCGTTCTCCGACCCGCGTGCGGGCATCGTCCGTATTGTTTGTATGCGCGACCCGCGGCTCCCGCGGCCCTTCTACTCCCGGGGGAGCAGCAGCCGGGCGACCGCCCCGCCCCCCTGCTCCGCGGGCACGTTGCGGAAGGTGAGCCGGGCGCCGAGGACGCGGGTCTGGCCGGTGGCGATCGTCAGCCCCAGGCCGTGGCCGCTGCCGGCCCGGTCGCTGCTCCCCGTGCGGAAGCGGCTGGGGCCGTCGCGGAGCAGGTCGCCGGGGAAGCCCGGGCCGTGGTCGCGGACCTCCACGTACGGACCGTCGACGCTGACCTGGATGGGCGGCCGACCGTGCCGCGAGGCGTTCGCCAGCAGGTTGCCCAGGACGCGCTCCAGCCGCCGGGGGTCGGTGCGGACGACGGCGTCGCCGCGGACGGTCACCGCCGCCTCGGGCGCCGCGGCCGCCACCCTGCGCCGCACGAAGTCGCCCAGCGGCACGTCCTGCAGGTCGGCCTGCTCGGCCGCGCCGTCCAGCCGGGCGACCTCCAGCACGTCCTCCACGAGCGTGCGCAACGCCTGCGCCCGGTCCCTGACCAGCTCCGCGGGGCGCCCGGGCGGCAGCAGCTCGGCCGCGGTGACCAGCCCCGTCACCGGGGTGCGCAGCTCATGGGCGATGTCCGCGGTGACCCGGCGCTCCGCCTCCAGCCGGCCGGCCAGGGCGTCCGCCATGGCGTCCACGGCCCGCGCCAGCTCGTCCGTCTCGTCGCGGACCCGGCCGCCGATCGCCTCGCGCACCCGTACGTCCGTCTCCCCGTCGGCCACCCGGCCCGCGGCCTCGGCCGCCTTGCGCAGCCGCCGGGACAACTGCCCGCCGATGAGCACGCCCAGCGCCGTGCCGCCCACGACGACCGCCGACGAGCCGATGACCAGGGCCTGGTCCAGGTCCTCAAGGACCGAGAAGCGGTCGGTGAAGGTCGCCTTCAGCGACAGGATCTTGCCGTCCTTCAGCGGGGTCTGCGCCCACACCACGGGCGCGCCGCCGTCGTCGGAGACGTACGTGGCCCGCTTGCCCTCCCGGGCCAGCCGCTTCAGCGGCGCGGGCAGGTCGGGGTCGTCCAGCCGGGCGTTCATGGTCAGCCGGCCGGTGGACTCGTAGATCCGCTGGGCGAACTGCACCCGCTCGTTCTGGGCGTCCCGGGAGTTGTCGATCATGCTTGCCCGGGCCGCGTTGTGCACGACCAGGCTCAGCACCAGCGCGACCAGCGCCGACACCACGGCGATCGCCACGCAGACCTTCCAGCGCAGCCCGATCTTCGGCATCCGACGGCCCCTCCTCGCGGCGGGGTCCCCGGGTCGTGCGGTCACCGCGTCAGCCCCTGAGCTTGTAGCCGAAGCCGCGCACCGTCTCGATGCGCTCCTGCCCGATCTTCGCCCGCAGACGCTGCACATGGACGTCCACCACCCGGGTGTCGCCGCCCCAGTCGTAGTCCCAGACCCGCTCCAGCAGGCGGTCCCGGGACAGCACCGTCCCCGGCGCCGCCGAGAACTCCAGCAGCAGCCGCATCTCCGTCGGCGTCAGCGCGATCCGCTCACCGGCGCGCCGCACCTCCATCCCCTCCGGGTCCACCTCCAGGTCACCGAAGGTCAGCACCCCCGCCCCGGCCGGGGGCCCGTCCACCGCGGCCACCCGGAAGCGCCGCAGCACCGCCCGCATGCGGGCGGTCAGCACGGCCCCGTCGAAGGGTTTGGTGACGTAGTCGTCGGCGCCCGCCTCCAGGCCCAGGACGACGTCGATCGCGTCGGCCCGCGCCGAGAGCATGATCACCGGCACCGTCGACTCGTCCCGGATGCGCCGGCACAGGCTCACCCCGTCCAGGCCCGGCACCATCACGTCCAGCAGCGCCAGGTCCGGCTGCCGCGCCCGGAACGCCTCCAGGCCGGCCAGGCCGTCCGGCACGGCCGTCACCTCGAAGCCGTCCCGCTCCAGCGCCAGGGTGGTCGCCTCGCGGATGACGTCGTCGTCCTCGACGAACAGGACGTGCGTCTCAGCCATGCGAACCGCTCCCGGTGCCGTCGTCCGTCTCGTAGTCGCGGTGGGAGAAGGAGACCTCCTCGAAGCGGGTGCCGTTCCACCGGTACGTCGTGACGTCCTCGCCGGAGGGGTTGGAGACCGTGTCCTGCGGCTCGTACACCTGGTGGGTCACCTTCAGGGTGCCGTCGTCGATCTCGGCGAAGACGGGGGGCTGCTCGTCGGCGAAGACGTTGACGTACCCGCCGTCCACGCGGCGGTAGACGTAGCTTCCGATGCCCACGCTGTCCGCGCAGGTCGAGACGTTGACCACCAGGTCCGTGGCGTCCTTCCCGGTCAGCCGGCCGGAGCGGCGGTCCACCGGGTACGGGTCCGCCGAGGCACCGGGACGGGCCGCCGCGGCCGCGGACGGCGCGGGGCAGGCCACCAGGCTGTCCCGGATGTCCCGGGCCACCTTCGGGTCGCGCTGCACCAGGTGCACCACGTCCGCGGCGGCCTTGGCGTCCGCCGTCCGCGGGTCCGCCGACCGCCCGGTGCCCAGCGGGTGGGCGTCCGGGGCCGGCGGCGACGCCGAGGGGGACGCCGGGGCGGCGGAGGCGACCGCGGCGGTGCCCTCCTCGCGGACACCTCCGGCGTCGCGGCAGCCGGTCACGGCGACGAGCGCCCCGCACACCGCGACAGCGGCGGCAGCGGCTCCCACCGGGACTACGCTGCGGCGCACACGCCCTCCGTACCGCCCGTGACGGGCTCCACGGGCCTTCCGTATCCGTTGCTCTGCCGCTCCAGCTCGGCGCGCAGCCGCGCCAGTGCCCGGTGCAGGGTGCTCTTCACGGTACCCACCGACATGCCCAGCGCGTGCGCCGTCTCCTCCGTGCTGAGCTGCCGGTAGTGGCGCAGCAGCACCACCTGGCGCTGCTTGGGGGCCAGCATGCCGAGCGCGTCCAGCAGCATCGCCCGGTCCGCCCGCTGCTCGGCGCCGTCGTCGACCGACCCCTCCGGCAGCTCGGGGGTCGGCACCTCCTCCAGCCGGCGGGCGCGCCACCACTCGGTACGGGTGTTGATCATCACCCGGCGCATGTAGGCGTCCGCGAGGCTCTTGTCGGCGATGTCGCCCCAGCGCGGGTAGGTGCGCGCCAGCGCCGTCTGGACGAGGTCCTGGGCGTCGATCGGGTCCGGGACGAGCCGGCGCGCGCTGCGCAGCAGGGCCTCCTGCCGGTTCCGCACGTACTCCTCGAAGTCCATGACCTGGGCTGTCCCCTGGGCGTTCGCCGCCATGGCGTCCCTCCGTCCGGCGCGCTCGATTACGACCTGCCCGACGCTACGGAGCGGATGTACGGCTTTGACGACCGCCGCCGCACAGCGGACCCACAGCCACCCATCGGTTGTGTAACGACTCGGCCGTCCGGGGAGCGCGGCAGTCAGCCGGGCAGCCGGTACATACCGTCCTGGAGGGGTTCCACCAGGCCGTCGGCGACCAGGCCGTCCAGCGCCCGGGCGCGCTGGACGGGCTCGTGCCACACGGCGTCCAGCGCCGCCTGCGGCACCGGCTCCGTGGCCTCGCGCAGCACGGCCAGCAGCCTGCCCCTGACCTGGCGGTCGGTACCGGCGTACGTCTGGCCGCGGCGCGGCGGGCCGTCGTGCCCGGGGGAGCCGGCCAGCCGCCAGGCGCACTGCCCGGCGATCGGGCAGCGCGCGCACTCGGGGCCGCGGGCGGTGCAGATCAGGGCGCCCAGTTCCATGGTCGCCGCGGCCCAGCGGGCGGCGGTGGCCTCGTCGGCGGGGAGCATCCGGTGGGCGACCCGGCGCTCGGCGGCGGTCGTGGCGTTCGGCGGGTACTCCACACCGGTCACGGCACGCGCGAAGACCCGGCGCACATTGGTGTCCAGCACCGCGTGCCGCTGCCCGTACGCGAAGGAGGCCACCGCGGCGGCCGTGTACTCGCCGACCCCCGGCAGGGCCAGCAACTCGGCGTGGTCCGTGGGCACTTCGCCGCCGTGCAGCTGGGCGATCGCGGTCGCAGCGGCGTGCAGCCGCAGCGCCCGGCGCGGATAGCCCAGCCGGCCCCAGGCGCGCACCGCCTCCCCGGCGGGGTCCGCCGCGAGGGCCCCCGGCGTGGGCCAGCGCTCCAGCCACTGCCCGTACACCGGCAGGACCCGGCTGACCGGGGTCTGCTGCAGCATGAACTCGCTGACCATGACGCCCCAGGCGCCCGCCTCGGGGCGGCGCCACGGCAGATCCCGGGCGTTGTCGTCGAACCAGTCGATCACGGGTGTGTGCAGCGAGTGGTGGTCGCGGTCGTCGTTCATAGCGCCTCCGATCCTACGTCCCCGGGGCCGCCGCGGCGGGCAGCCCGAACGGGCCGCGCGAACGGGTGGGGAGTCCCCGGAACGGAGGGGAGATCTGCTGATCAATCACACAAGTTGCCAGCGTGCCGCGCGTGCCTTGGTCCGATTCAAGGGAAACCGCATAAGGTTTGCGCGTGGGCTCTATGCGCAATCCCGTAGGACCTCTCCCGTCCTCCATCTACTGGCGGCGACGGGCGGTTGTGCTGCTCCTGCTCGCGCTGCTCACCGTCCTGGTCGTATGGGCCGTCAATTCCCGCGACGGCGGCGGGAACAGCGCCAACGGGCCGGACGGCCGCTCACCCGCGCCGTCCATCACCCCTGGTCCGTCCGCGAGCGGCCCGCTCAACAGCTCCCGCCCGGGCGGTTCGGTCGGCGGCGGTGGCGGCGGTGGCGGCGGTGACGACGGCGGTGACGCCTCGGACGGCGGCTCGGGCGACTCCGGTGCCACGGAAGGCAGTTCGCAGGGCGGCGACTCCGGTGCCGCCGACGGCGGCGCGGACTCCGGTGCCTCGGGCGCCGCGGGCACGGGTGGTTCGGGCGACAGTGGCAGCGACGGGGCGAACGGCGGCGGCGGTGCGCAGTTGCCCGCGGGCTCCTCGCTGCCGGACTGCGGGTCCGGCGTCACGCTGAACGTGCGCAGCACCGACAACGCCTACGAGCCAGGCGAGCGGCCCCGGTTCACGCTGACCGCGACCAACACCTCGGCCACCGCCTGCAAGCTGGACTTCGGCCCGGACTCGGCGGTCCTGACCATCACCGACGTCAACGACCACCATGTGTGGGCCAGCGACGACTGCCCCAGGAGCCGGGCCCCGTACCTGCTGCAGGTCCCGGCGGGCGGCTCGACTTCGTACGACGTCGAGTGGGACCGCCGCACGAGCTCCCCGCGGTGCGCCACCCCCAAGGGCGCGACGGCCCCGTACGGGACCTACCTTCTCGAGGTGAAACTGCCCGGCCGCTCCGAGAAGCAGACGTCCTTCGTCCTGAAGAACGTCTAGGACGCCGGGCACGCGCAGGGCCCGGGACGCCCCGGGACTTCGGCGCGGGGCGGCTCCTCAGACGTAGCGCTCGAGGATCGAGGACTCCGCGAGGCGCGACAGGCCCTCGCGGACGGAGCGGGCCCGGGCCTCGCCGACACCGTCGACCGTCTGCAGGTCGTCCACGCTCGCGGCCAGCAACTTCTGCAGCCCGCCGAAGTGCTCGACCAGCCGCTCCACGATCGTGTTCGGCAGCCGGGGCACCTTCGCCAGCAGCCGGTACCCGCGCGGCGACACCGCGGAGTCCAGCGCCTCCGGGGAGCCCGCGTAGCCCAGCGCCCTTGCCACGGTGGGCAGTTCCAGCAGCTCGCCCTGGGGCAGGGCGTCCAGCTCGGTGAGCGCCTCGGCGACCGTGCGGCTGCGCTTGGCGGTCGGCTCCGGCACGTAGTCGCGGACGACCAGCTCGCGCTCGGGCTCGACGCCGGCGATCAGCTCGTCCAGCTGCAGGGAGAGCAGCCGGCCGTCGGTGCCCAGCTCGACCACGTACTCCGCGATCTCCTTGGCGATCCGGCGCACCATCTCCAGGCGCTGCGCGACCGCCGTGACGTCCCGGACGGTGACCAGGTCCTCGATCTCCAGGGCGGAGAGCGTGCCCGCGACCTCGTCCAGGCGGAGCTTGTAGCGCTCCAGGGTGGCCAGCGCCTGGTTGGCGCGGGAGAGGATGGCCGCCGAGTCCTCCAGGACGCGGCGCTGCCCGCCCACGTACAGGGCGATCAGCCGCATCGACTGGCTGACGGACACGACCGGGAAGCCGGTCTGGATGGAGACCCGCTGCGCGGTGCGGTGGCGGGTGCCGGTCTCCTCGGTGGGGATCGACGCGTCCGGCACCAGCTGGACCCCGGCCCGCACGATCTTGGTGATGTCGCGGTCGAGGATGAGGGCCCCGTCGAGCTTGCACAGCTCGCGCAGCCTGGTGGCGCTGAACTCGACGTCCAGCACGAAGCCGCCGGTGCACAGCGATTCGACGGTCTTGTCCATCCCCAGCACGATGAGGCCACCGGTGTTGCCGCGCAGGACCCGCTCGAGGCCGTCCCGAAGGCCGGTGCCGGGGGCAACGGCACTCAGGGAGGCGCGCATCAGGCCCTCACCGCCGGAGCCCTCGCGACTCCAGGCCTTGCCGGGAGCTGCCGCCCGGTCGTTGGCTGCCACTGCTCTCCTCCGGTCGTACGGATGCCCGGATGGGCGAGACCAGGGCAAAGTTTACCGTCGGAAGGGTCAGGGACGTGGGGCCCTCTTGGGCAGGACGCGCAGGGCGTCCCCTATGTCCGTCACCTCCGTCACCTTCATCCCCGCCGGGATCCTCCCCGGGTCCGGCGGCACGAGGGCGTGGGTGAAGCCGAGCCGGGCCGCCTCGGCGAGCCTGCGCTGCACGCCGGTGACCCGCCTGACCTCTCCTGCCAGGCCCACCTCGCCCACCGCGACCAGGTTCTTCGGCAGCGGCGTGTCGATCGCCGCGCTGGCCAGGGCGAGCGCCACCGCCAGGTCGGCGGCCGGCTCCCCGAGCTTCACGCCGCCGACCGTCGCGGTGTAGATGTCCTGCTTGCCGATCGACCGGATCCGGCCGCGCTGCTCCAGCACCGCCAGCATCATCGACACCCGGGAGGTCTCCAGACCGGAGGTCGTACGGCGGGGGGAGGGGATCTGGGTGTCGACGGTCAGCGCCTGCACCTCGGCGACCAGCGGGCGCTTGCCCTCCAGGGTGACGGTCAGGCACGTGCCGGGGACCGGTTCGTCGCGCCGGGTCAGGAAGAGGCCGGACGGGTCGGCCAGGCCCGTGATGCCCTCGTCGTGCAGCTCGAAGCAGCCGACCTCGTCGGTGGCGCCGTAGCGGTTCTTGATGCCCCGGATCAGGCGGAGCCGGGCGTGCCGGTCGCCCTCGAAGGACAGCACCACGTCCACCAGGTGCTCCAGGAGGCGGGGACCCGCGATCGCGCCGTCCTTGGTGACGTGGCCGACCAGCAGCGTCGCCATGCCGCGCTCCTTCGACGCGCGGATCAGGGCGCCCGCGACCTCGCGCACCTGGGCCATCCCGCCGGGGGCGCCGTCGATCTCCGGGGAGGCGACCGTCTGCACCGAGTCCAGGATCAGCAGGGACGGCTTGACGTCGTCGAGGTGGCCGAGCACGGCGGACAGGTCCGTCTCGGCGGCCAGGAAGAGGTGGTCGGAGAGCGCCCCGATGCGGTCGGCGCGCAGCCGGACCTGCGAGGCGGACTCCTCACCCGTCACATAGAGCGTCCGTGTCTGCGGGCCCGAGGCCTTCGCCGCCACGTCCAGCAGGAGGGTCGACTTGCCCACGCCGGGCTCGCCGGCGAGCAGCACCACGGCCCCGGGCACCAGCCCGCCGCCCAGGACCCGGTCCAGCTCCGGCACGCCCGTGCCGCGCGCGGTGGCCTGCCGTCCGTCCACCTGGCCGATCGGCATCGCGGGCGAGGTCACCCGGCCCGGCGCGGTCGTCCGCACCGGCGCCGCGGCGCCGTACTCCTCGACCGTGCCCCACGCCTGGCACTCGCCGCAACGGCCGAGCCACTTGACCGTCGTCCAGCCGCACTCGGTGCAGCGGTACGACGGGCGGTCCTTGGAAGCGGGGCGGGTACGGGCAGCCATGTGCCGCACGCTATCGGGTGCCACCGACAACGCGGCACCGCCCGGGGGCGCGGACGTCTGCCGTCCGCTCCGGAGAACGCTCGTGCACCTGGCCGGAAGGGTCACCCGAGGGGGTGAGCGGCGTGTGCTCTTTCGGGCGGGATCACCACCCGTTTGGATTAAAGCCCGCCGTGATGCCCGAGGGCGTACGGGTCGTGGTCCTACCGTCACGGAGTGATGAGCAGCAGGTCTGACACACCCTCCCAGACAACCGGCGCGCACCGCCGACACCGCGCGCCGGTCCAGCGTGGCCGCGCCGCGCCGGGGACCAGCGGGTCCCCGGCGCGGCGGCGGCCGCGCCCGCAGGGGACCCTGCCCGCGCAGCCGCCGGCCCACTACGAGCCGTACCTGGACGGGCTGTTCACCTACTGCCTCTCCGTCCTGTGCGAGCACGACTCCGCCGCCGCCGCCCTCGGCGACGTGCTGGCCGTGGCCGAGCGCCAGCGCGCCCGGCTGCGCGACCCGGAGCTGCGCAGGCCCTGGCTGTACGCGCTCGCCCGCTGGGCGTGCCTGCGCACCCTGGCCGAGGGGCGGCCGGTGTCGGTGCAGGCCTCGGCCGACGTGGCCGCCCGCAGGCGCGGCGAACTCGCGGCGCTGGCCTGGCCCGAGGCGGCCGGCACCACGCCCGAGCAGCGCGAGGCGCTGGAGCTCGCCGTGCGGCACCAGCTCGCGCCGCACGAGGTGGCGCTGGTCGTCGGCCGGGAGCCGGACACGACGCGGGCGCTGCTCGCGCAGGCCGCCTGCGAGGTGGAGCGCACCCGGGCGGCGCTCGCCGTGGTCGAGCTCGGCAACTGCGCGGCCGTCGCCCGCCTCACCGGTGACTCCCGGGTGCTGCTGGGCTCGGCGCTCCGCCGCGAGCTGGTGACCCACGTCGACGTCTGCCCGCACTGCCGGGTCACGGCCGAGCGCGCCGTGGCGACGGGTCCCTGGCCGGGCCTGGCCACCACCGCCGCCACCGCCGTCCTGTCGACGGTCGAGGCGCCCCGCTCGGCCGCGTACGCCGCCCTGCTGCACGCCATGCGGGGCGGCGTGGGACGCACCCGCCAGAGCAGCCCGCGCTTCGACCGGCACGGCTTCCCCATGGACCTGAAGGAGCGGATGGCGCGGCGGGCGCGGATGCGGCATCGCGCGGTGACCTCCACGGTCGTCGCGGCGGTCGTCGCGGCGCCGGTGCTGGCGCTGTGGGCGGCGTACCACGGTGCGCCGCTGGCCCCCGAGCACAAGGGGGAAGGTTCCTTCAGCGCCGGCGAGGACCTCGACGGCGTCCAGTACGAGAAGGCCGGTGCCGCGGGCGCGGCCGACGCGCGTGGGCGTTCCAACCGCGGCGGCCAGGGCCGCCTGTCGGTCTCCGTGGCCTCCGCCGCCCCCTCGGCGTCGGCCTCCGCGTCCGCCGCGGCCGGTGCCCGCGGATCCGCCTCGCCGTCCGGCGCCTCCGGGCAGACCGACGAGCACGCGGCGCCCCGCGCGGGCCGGCTGCTCGTGGAGGCCCGCTCGCGCGGTCACGTGACCGTCGTCACCCTCACCGCCGAGGGCGACGGGCCGGTCCGCTGGAGGGCGGCCACCTCCGAGCCGTGGCTGCGGCTCAGCCGCGGCCACGGCAGGCTGCGCCCGGGGGAGAGCGTGACGCTGACGGTCTCCGTGGACCGCTCGCGGGAGCCCGTGGGGCCTTGGGCGGCACGGATCTGGTTCGACCCGTCGGGCGCGGTGGTCACGATCGAGGGGAGGGGGAGGCAGCAGTCGCCCTCCCCCGACCCCTCGCCGACCCCGTCCGCCCCCGACCCGACACCGAGCGATCCGCCGAGCCAGAGCCCCTCGGACTCCCCGTCCCCGGTCGAGGGCGAGAACTAGGCCGGGTTCAGGCGTCCTCGCGCCGGCCGCCCGCGCCCGCCGCCGGATCCGCGGGGTGCGGTGCCATCGGCAGCAGCGAGGAGAGCCGCTGCTCGCACAGCTCGACGAGCCGCGCGTAGGCCCGCGGCCCCATCAGCTCCGTGAGTTCCGCCCGGTACGAGACGTAGACCGGTTCACCCGCGCCGTGCGCGGACCGCGCCCCCGTGCACCACCAGTGCAGGTCGTGCCCGCCGGGGCCCCAGCCGCGCCGGTCGTACTCGCCGATCGAGATCATCAGCACCCGCGTGTCGTCGGGGCGGTCCACCCAGTCGTACGTCCGCCTGATCGGCAGCTGCCAGCACACGTCCGGTTTGGTCTCCAGCGGCTCGCGGCCCTCCCTGAGCGCCAGCGTGTGCAGCGCGCAGCCGGCGCCCGCGGGGAAGCCGGGGCGGTTGAGGAAGATGCAGGCCCCCTGGTGCCGCCGGGTCTGCCGGTCGCCGTCCTCGTTGACCTCGGTCCAGCCGTCCTCCTCGCCGACCGCGTGGAACTGCCACAGCTCGGGGGTGAGCCGCTCCACGTGACCCGCGACGCGCTTCTCGTCGTCGTCGTCCGAGAAGTGGGCGCCCAGGGTGCAGCACCCGTCGCTCGCCCGGCCCGCCTCGATGCCCTCGCAGCCGCGGCCGAAGACGCAGTTCCACCGTGAGGTGAGCCACGTCAGGTCGCACCGGAAGACCTGTTCCTCGTCCGCCGGATCGGGGAACTCGACCCATGCGCGCGGGAAATCGAGCCCGACCTCGTCCGACACGTCCGGGTGATGCTGCCGCTTCGTCGCCTTTTTCACCTTCGCCACGATGTCAGGGTAAGCATGTGAAGCTTCTCGAGTGGTCACCCGCGCAGGTGCCCATACCCCGCATGTCCTCGGTCCGGGCCCGGCGCAGTAGCGTTCCGGGCATGAGACTCGGTGTCCTCGACGTGGGTTCGAATACCGTCCACCTTCTGGTCATGGACGCGCACCCGGGCGCACGCCCGCTCCCCGCCTACTCCCACAAGGCGGAGCTGCGGCTGGCGGAGCTGCTGGACGAGGACGGCTCGATCCGCGAGGACGGCGTGCGCCGGCTGGTCGCCCAGGTCGCCGAGGCCCTGGTCGTCGCCGAGGACAAGGGAGTCGAGGACGTCCTGCCCTTCGCCACCAGCGCGGTGCGCGAGGCGGCCAACGGCGAGCAGGTGCTCGCCCGGGTCGCCGCGGAGACCGGGGTCAACCTGACCGTGCTGTCCGGGGAGGACGAGGCGCGGCTCACCTTCCTCGCCGCCCGGCGCTGGTTCGGCTGGTCCTCCGGCCGGCTGCTCATGCTGGACATCGGCGGCGGCTCCCTGGAGGTCGCGTACGGCATGGACGAGGACCCGGACGCCGCGGTCTCCCTGCCGCTCGGCGCCGGCCGGCTCACCAGCGGCTGGCTCCCCGGCGACCCGCCCACCGCCGACGACGTGCGCCGGTTGCGCAAGCACGTACGGGCCGAGATCGCCCGCACCGTCGCCGAGTTCAGCCGGCTCGGTGCGCCCGACCACGTGGTGGGCACCTCCAAGACCTTCAAGCAACTGGCCCGGATCGCGGGCGCGGCGCGCTCCGCCGAGGGCCTGTACGTGCAGCGCACGCTCACCCGCAGGACGCTGGAGGAGTGGGTGCCGAGGCTGGCCGCCATGACCGAGGGCGCCCGCCGGGAGCTCCCGGGCGTGTCGGAGGGCCGGGCCCGCCAGCTGCTGGCCGGGGCACTCGTCGCGGACGCGGCGATGGACCTGTTCGGGGTCACCGAGCTGGAGGTCTGCCCGTGGGCGCTGCGTGAGGGCGTCATCCTGCGCCGTCTCGACCTGATGACGAGCGACCGGGGCTGAGGGCGGCGCACACGGCGCGCCGGCCGTGCGGCCGGTGCGCCACCCGCGTGTCGATCGCGTCACGTCGGCCGGGTGCGGTGTCCCGCTCGGCCGACCGGCCGCCGTACGCTGTTCCCCGTGGCAGCCCCTGACCCTGTGGACCCGAACGGACACACCGTGCGCGTACCGGACGCGAAGGTCGCGCTGTCCACGGCCTCGGTCTACCCGGAGTCCACCGCGACGGCCTTCGAGATCGCGGCCCGGCTGGGCTACGACGGCGTCGAGGTGATGGTGTGGACCGACCCGGTCAGCCAGGACATCGAGGCCCTGCGCCGGCTGTCGGACTACCACGCCATCCCGATCCTGGCGGTGCACGCGCCCTGCCTGCTGATCACCCAGCGGGTCTGGTCGACCGACCCGTGGGTGAAGCTGCAACGGGCCCAGGCGGCGGCGGAGAAGCTGGGCGCCTCGACCGTGGTCGTCCACCCGCCGTTCCGCTGGCAGCGCAGCTACGCGCGGGAGTTCGTGGCCGGCATCTGGCGGATGGCCGGCGAGACCGACGTCCGGTTCGCGGTCGAGAACATGTACCCGTGGCGCTACCGCGACCGGGAGATGCTCGCCTACGCGCCCGACTGGGACCCCACCACGGACGACTACCGGCACTTCACCATCGACCTGTCGCACACCGCCACGGCCCGGACCGAGACGCTGGAGATGCTCGACCGCATGGGCGACCGGCTCGGCCACGTCCACCTGGCCGACGGCAGCGGCTCCGGCAAGGACGAGCACCTGGTGCCCGGACGCGGCAAGCAGCCCTGCGCCGAGGTGCTGGAGGGCCTGGCCTCGCGGGGCTTCGACGGCCATGTGGTCATCGAGGTCAACACCCGGCGCGCGATGTCGGCCGCCGAGCGCGAGGCGGACCTCGCCGAGGCGCTGGCCTTCACCCGGCTGCACCTGGCCGCGGCCGCGCGGGTGCGCTGATGGCCCCGGAAGGCGGCGGCACCGGCAAGCGCGGCCGCGGCCGCCCCGCCGGGAGCCGCTCGGGCACCCCCGAGACCCGCGACCGGATCCTCGCCGCGGCCCGCGAGGAGTTCTCCGCACGCGGCTACGACAAGACCTCGATCCGCTCCATCGCCAAGTCCGCGGGCGTGGACTCCTCGCTGGTGCACCACTACTTCGGGGCGAAGGAGCAGATCTTCGCCGCGTCCATCGAGCTGAGCTTCGAGCCCGCCTTCGGCGTTCCCGACGTCCTCGCGGCCGGCCCCGAGGGCGTCGGCGAGCGGCTGGCCCGCTTCTTCGTCGCCATCTGGGAGAACCCGGTCTCCCGGGCCCCCATGCTGGCGATCCTCCGCTCCGCCGTGACGAACGACGCCGCCGCGAGCGTGCTGCGCGGGATCGTCCTGCGGCGGCTGCTGGAGCGGGTCGCCTCGGAGCTGAAGGTCCCCGAGCCCCGGCTCCGTGCGGAACTCGCGGGCGCCCAGATGATCGGCATCGCGATGATGCGCTACGTCATCCGGATCGAGCCGCTGGCGTCGGCGGACCTGGAGGAGGTCGTCGCCCTCGTCGCGCCGACGCTCCAGCGCTACCTGACCGATCCCGGACCCGTCACGGGCTGAGCCGGCATCACGGCGAACGGGCCGACAATAGGAGGAGCACCCCGTCGCGGCCGGGCCCGGAGTCTCATCCACACCGTGGACTCGCCGTCCGCAATACGGACACACCGCCGTGCGCCACGACCGGAGGCGTACGCTCGAAAGCTCCGGATGGAAACGTAGGGAGTGGTCCCCGTGCCCGAGCTGAGGTCCCGCACAGTCACCCACGGCCGCAACATGGCGGGCGCCCGTGCCCTCATGCGGGCCTCGGGCGTAGCGAGCGAGGACATCGGCAAGCCGATCATCGCGGTGGCCAACAGCTTCACGGAGTTCGTGCCCGGGCACACCCACCTGCAGCCCGTCGGCCGCATCGTCAGCGAGGCGATCAAGGCCGCGGGTGCCGTGCCGCGCGAGTTCAACACGATCGCCGTCGACGACGGCATCGCCATGGGCCACGGCGGCATGCTCTACTCGCTGCCCTCCCGCGACCTGATCGCCGACTCCGTCGAGTACATGGTCGAGGCGCACTGCGCCGACGCGCTGATCTGCATCTCCAACTGCGACAAGATCACCCCGGGCATGCTGATGGCCGCCCTGCGCCTCAACATCCCCACCGTCTTCGTCTCCGGCGGCCCCATGGAGGCCGGGCGCGCCACCCTCGTCGACGGCACGGTGCGCACCCTCGACCTGATCGACGCGATCGCCGACGCCGTCAACGACAAGGTCTCCGACGAGGACATCCTCCGCATCGAGGAGAACGCCTGTCCCACCTGCGGCTCGTGTTCCGGCATGTTCACCGCCAACTCGATGAACTGCCTCACCGAGGCGATGGGCCTGTCCCTGCCCGGCAACGGCTCGGTCCTGGCCACGCACACGGCCCGCAAGGCGCTGTACGAGGACGCCGGCCGTACCGTCGTCGACCTCACCCGGCGCTACTACGAGCAGGACGACGAGTCCGTGCTGCCGCGCTCCATCGCCACCTTCGACGCGTTCGAGAACGCCATGGCCCTCGACATCGCCATGGGCGGCTCCACCAACACGATCCTCCACCTGCTCGCCGCGGCCCAGGAGGCCGGCGTCCCCTTCGGCCTGACCGACATCGACGCCGTCTCGCGCCGTGTGCCGTGCCTCGCCAAGGTCGCGCCCAACGTCGCGAAGGACCGCACGTACTACATGGAGGACGTGCACCGCGCCGGCGGCATCCCCGCCCTGCTGGGCGAGCTCCACCGCGGCGGCCTGCTCAACGAGGACGTCCACGCGGTCCACTCCCCGTCGCTGGCCGACTGGCTCAAGACCTGGGACGTCCGCGGCGGCTCCCCCTCCGCCGAGGCCGAGGAACTGTGGCACGCCGCCCCCGGCTGCGTCCGCTCCGCCGAGGCCTTCTCCCAGTCCGAGCGCTGGGAGGCCCTGGACACCGACGCCGCGGAGGGCTGCATCCGCTCCGTCGACCACGCCTACTCCAAGGACGGCGGCCTGGCCGTGCTGCACGGCAACCTCGCCGTCGACGGTTGCGTGGTGAAGACCGCGGGCGTGGACGAGTCCATCTGGACCTTCGAGGGCCCGGCCGTGGTCTGCGAGTCCCAGGAGGAGGCCGTCGACAAGATCCTCCGCAAGGAGATCACGGAGGGCGACGTGGTCGTCATCCGCTACGAGGGCCCCAAGGGCGGCCCCGGCATGCAGGAGATGCTCTACCCCACCTCGTTCCTCAAGGGCCGCGGCCTCGGCAAGAGCTGCGCCCTGATCACCGACGGCCGCTTCTCCGGAGGCACCTCCGGCCTCTCCATCGGCCACGCCTCGCCCGAGGCGGCGTCCGGCGGCACGATCGCCCTCGTCGAGGACGGCGACCGCATCCGCATCGACATCCCCGGCCGCAGCATCGAACTCCTCGTCCCCGAGGAGGATCTGGCCGCCCGCCGCACCGCCCTCGGCGGCACGTACGCCCCCAAGGCCCGCGACCGCAAGGTCTCCCTGGCCCTCAAGGCCTACGCCGCGATGGCCACCAGCGCCGACAAGGGCGCCGTCCGCGACGTCTCCAAGCTCGAGCGCTGACCCCGGGACAGCCGGGCCCCTCGTCGTTCCCCGGGACCCCTTCCGCCGATCCCCGTGATCACCAGCGGGAGGGGTCCTCGGCGTCCACGGCGAACACGCTGCCGTCGGGCGCGGTCGCGAACACCTTCCCGTCGGCGACGAGGGGGGAGGGCGGGGACTCGGTGTTGCCGGGCCCGTCGCCCAGGCGGGGTTTCGTCTGCCCGAGGAACACGCCCCGCTCGGTGTCGACGGCAAGCAGCCGTCCGTCGCTGGAGGAGAGGTACAGACGGTCTCCCACGACGACGGGCCGGGAGCCGTCGCTGACCGAGGTCTCCAGTCGCCAGGACCGGGCCCGCGCCTCGGACCCGCCCGAACCACGTGTGTCGACGGCCAGCAGCGTGCCGCCGTACCCCAGCACGTACACCACGTCATCGCGGACCACCGCCTGTGCGGCGTCCAGCGGTTTGGCGAGGGGGAACCGCCTGGTCGTGCCGTCGCGCAGGTCCAGCCGGAGAACGGCGTCGGTACGGGAGTACGCGTCGGAGGAGGCGAGGTAGACACCGGAAGCGGAAGCCCCGACGACGTCGAGGTCCCCGTCGAGGCGGTGCTGCCCCGACAGCTTTCCGTCGGCCGGGTCCAGCGAGCTCACCAAGGTGTGCTTGCCGTCGCCCGACACCTCGGTGGCATAAGCGGTTGCGGAGCCCTGGAGCGTCGTGAAGACCGGCAGCGAATGACCATGCAGCTTCTTGTGCCACCGCTCTGTGCCGGTCCGGCCGTCGACGGCGGTCACCGAACCGTCGCGCCCCACGAGCAGCACCGAATCGGCGGCATCGTAGAAGGCACCGTAGGCGGCGGAGATGTCGAGTGCCCAGATCGACTTGCCGTCGGCCGGGTCCAGGCCTTCGAGACGCTTCCCACCGCGGGTGACCACGCGCAGGACCCCGTGGTCGAGAACGGGAGGGTGGGACGACTTCCGTACGTCGTCCACGCCGGGATCGCCGTGGACGGACCACTGCAGGAGTCCGTTGCGCGGGTCGACCTTCGCCGCGTTCACGCCCCGCTGGGAGCAGAACAGGAAGTGCGTCGCATACGTGCAGCCTGCCAGCGCGTTCTCCGTCGTACCGCCGAGCAGGGAAGTGGACCAGGGCTGAAATCCCACGGAGGAAGCGGTGCTTGCCGTGTGACGGGCATCGCCGAAGGGGCCGCCGTAAACCTGGATCGCGGTGACGCCTCCGGCGATCAGCAGCGCCGACGTCGCCGCCACCGCGGCGATCCGGCTCATGCCGCGCCCTCCGCTGCCCGAGTTCCTACGGGACGGGGATTCCCCGGCGCTCCGTGATTCCTCGGAGGCGGCCCGGCGCTGCGCGGGGATGAGACCTTCGGTGTCGAGCCTTTCCACGTCGAAGGCGCTGAAGGTCTGTGTGTCGTAGGAGGCCGAGATCGTCCTGAGCTCGGTCATCAGCGCGTCCGGTGTGGGCCGGTCATCGGGGTCCTTGGCGAGGCAACGCCGGATGAGCGGGAGCAGATCCGCGGGTATGCCCGTCAATTCGGGCTCGTCGTGGACCACCTGGTACGCCACGATGTACGGGCTGTCGGAGTCGAAGGGGCTGCGCCCGGTGGCGGCGTGCACCAGGACGCTCGCCATCGCGAAGACATCGGCTGCCGGGCCCACCGACCGGGGCCGCCTGAACTGTTCGGGAGCCATGAACGGAGGGGTCCCGATGAGCTTGCCCGTCTCGGTGCGCAGTTCGCTGTCCGAGGGGCGGGAGATGCCGAAGTCGATCACTTTCGGACCGTCGGCGGCCAGCAGCACGTTGCTCGGCTTGAGATCCCGGTGGACGACGCCCGCTCGGTGAATATCGCGCAAGGCCTCGGCGAGGCCCGCCATCAGATAGCGCACCTGGGCCGGTGCCACCGGACCGTTCCGCCTCACGAAAGCCGCCAGTGTCGGCCCGGGTATGTACAGCGTGGCCATCCACGGCCGCTCGGCCTCGGGATCGGCGTCGACGACGGGCGCGGTGAAGGCCCCGCTCACGAGGCGGGCGGCGGTGACCTCCTGCCGGAAACGCGCCCTGAACTCGGCGTCCTTCGCGAACTCCTCATGCACGACCTTCACGGCCAGGCGCATGCCCGAGGTGGAGCGCGACAGGTGGACCACGCCCATGCCGCCGGAGCCGAGCCGGCCCTCGAGCCGGTACTGCCCCGCGTATTCCGGATGTTCCGCTTCCGGGTCGGTCCCGGTTCTCCGCACTGGCGGCATGGCCCACCCCCGTGTGTTCGTCCACAGCCGCAACTCGGTGAGCCTAGTGGATCCTCGTAACGACGACGGCTCGAATTGCTAGCCTGCACTTGACAGAGCGTGAATCTTCACGGGGGAGAACCAGTGGCCGAGAAGAACCTTGACGAACCGGCGGCCGAGCAGGACGAGAAGGCCGTGGCCGCCGCCGACGTTTCCTTGGTGTACTACTCCGTTGCGCCCGGTACGCGGCTCAACGTCCGTAGCGGTCCGGGCACCAGCTACCAGATCGTCAAAATCCTGCCGTACGACCAGAAGGTGCCGATCTTCTGCCAGACGCCGGGTACGAGCGTGAGCGGCTACTACGGGACCTCGAACATCTGGGACCGGATCGGTCCCAACCAGTACGTCTCTGACGCGTACGTGCACACCGGCAGCGACGGGTACGTCGCCGGACGCTGCGTCTGACACGGGATCGCGGGCCGGGAACGGTCACGCCTCCTCGCATCTCATGCACCATGCACCGCCTGGCTCCGTGGCTTGCCAGGGGCCCTCGGCGTGTGCGTCCACAAGTGGTCCGTCCATCGGAGGAATGCGTTGAGCGAGAACAAGGACAAGAGCAGGCGCGCGGTACTCGCCTCCGGCGTGGCCGTGCTGACCGGGGCGGCGCTCCCGGTGCTCGGCGGCGCTGGCGATGCCGCGGCGGCCCCGGCTTCGGCGTCGAGCGATCTCATCTACTACTCGGTCGCGCCGGACGTGCGTCTCAATGTCCGCTCCGGGCCCGGCAGCAACTATCACATCGTCAAGGTCCTCCCCTATGACGCCAAGGTGCCCCTCTTCTGCCAGACCCCCGGTACGACGGAGAGCGGCTACTACGGCACCTCGAACATCTGGGACTGCATCGGCACCAACCAGTACGTCTCCGACACCTATGTGCACACCGGCCGCGACGGGTACGTCACGTCGCGCTGCAGCTGACGCGGCGGCATCTCGCCGCGACGTCCTGGATCGGTACCGCGGGAGGAACGCGTTGAGCAAGAGCAGGCGCGCGGCGCTCGTCACCGGTGCGGCCGCGATGGCCGGGGCGGTCCTCCTCGTTCTGGCAGGCGCCGCCGAAGCCGTGGCGGCACCCGGCCTCGTGTACTACCCGGCAGCCCCCGGGGTGCGCGTCGACGTGCGCAGCGGTCCGGGCACCAGTTTCCAGCTCCTGAGGACCCTGCCGTACGACCAGAAGATGCCGATCCTCTGCCAGACGCCGGGTGAGACGGTGAGCGGCTACTACGGCACGTCGAACATCTGGGACCGGATCGGACCGGACCAGTACGTGGCCGACGTCAACATCCTGACCGGCAGCGACGGTTACGTCGCCCCGCGCTGCACCTGACCGAGCCCGCACGGTGGGTCGTGCCCGTGTCCCACGGGAAGAACAACCCCCATGACCACACAGCCGGCCCACCGCGTGCTCGCCCGGTCCTTCGACACCGTTGCCGCGCAGTACGCCGCGGCCCGCCCCGGTTACCCCGGAGAGCTGTTCGACGCCGTCGAGGAGATCGGCGGCCGGTCCTTCGCCGGGGCCGCGGTCCTGGACGTGGGGGCCGGGACGGGGATCGCCACGGCGCTGATGCGGGCGCGCGGGGCGCACGTGACGGCCGTGGAACCCGGGGCGGGGATGGCGGCGCAACTGCGGGCGGGTCAGCCCGAAGTGCCGCTGGTGCGCGCGGACGGGGACGCGCTGCCGTTCGCGTCCGGGGTGGCGGACTTCGTGACGTACGCCCAGGCCTGGCACTGGACGGACCCGGCGAAGTCCTCCCCCGAGGCGGCGCGGGTGCTGCGCCGGGGCGGCGCGCTCGCGCTGTGGTGGAACGTGCCGGACACCTCGGTCGCCTGGGTGCGGGAGCAGGAGGAGCGGCTGGCCCGGGCGGTGCCCCGCTACCACGAGAACGGCCTGACGGGCATGGCGCAGGACATCCTCCGCTCGCTCGGCTCCCGTCTGGGGATGCGCACCGAGACCCGCGTCCTGCGCTGGTCGCGCACCGTCCCGCTGGACACGCACCTCACGATGCTGGGCAGCCGTTCCTACTTCGCCGTGCTCGCCCCTGGCACCGCCCGCCGCATCCTCGCCGACGAGCGGCGCGCGCTGCTCGCGCTCTTCCCGGACGGGGAGGTGGCCGAGCCTTACAAGGTCGACCTGACGGTGGCGGTGAAGAGGACCGGCGGACGCTAGGCCGTGTCGTCACATGCCCTCCCCCAACCTTCGGCCGGGGGTGCCCCCACTCAGCGACGCCTGGCACGGCGCTCCCCCAGCTCCGCTGGGAGGTGCCCCCACGCTGCGTTGTCGCATCGTCCGAGTAGCCCACTACGAGGACGATCCTCCGCCTTGCGATGCACCGCACCTGGGGCCCCCTCCCAGCGTCAGCTGGGGGAGCCGCTGAGCCCGCCCTTCGGGCGGTGGGGGCCCCTCCCAGCGGTAGCTGGGGGAGCTCATTTGACGACAAGGCCTAGCCGGCCCGCCGCCTCCCCGCCACGGAGCCGACGACGCCGACCACGCCCGCGACGAGGACCCCTCGCCACAGGCCGTCCCAGAGGCTGCCGAAGAAGCCCTCCGAGGTCAGGATCTGGCGCACCACGACGTCGGTGACGAGCAGCATCCCGGCCGGTACCAGCGCGACGCGCCAGGGGTGGGCGGCCGCCCAGCGGCGTATACGGCGGTCGGCGCGCGGGCCGCGGCCGGTCACCGCGCCGGCGCCGCCGACGAGGAAGAAGAGCATCAGCGCGACGGACACGGCGCCCGCGACGACGCCGAGCCCGAAGTCTCCGCCCAGGGCGGAGGCGGCGAGGGACACCCCGCCGCCGATCGCGCCGACGGCCGCCGCCGGACGCCACGGCCCGAGGGTGGCCGAGGCCACCGCGAGCTGCCGCTTCTCGGCTCCGGTCCCGTCCCGGGATGCATCGGTAGAACGCCTCATATGGCCACGGTCACTCCGCTTCGTCCCCGAAGCCATAGGGGATGACCCTGAGACGGCCCGGAACCGTGCGTCAGGGGCGGCGCCCCCTCCCGCCCGGTCCCGGGCCGCCGCGTCACACCGGTGCGCCCTGTACCCGGACCGGCGTCACCCCCTCCTCGTTGTGCCGCTCGGCCCAGCCGAGCAGGGCCATGCCGCAGGCGTGGTCGAGGTGCCGCAGCCGGCGCAGGTCCAGCTCCATCGGGCGGTCGCGGGGCAGTGCCTCCAGCTGTTCCAGCAGCTTGGGCAGCCGCAGGAAGGTGGCGTTGCCCAGAACGCGGACGACGATCGGGCCCTCACCCTTGTCGTGGATCTCGACATGGGTCTGCGAGGTCTCCCAGGCCGCCTTGACCACGGCCGTGAGCAGCCCGATGAGCACGCCCTCGAACATGTTGGTGACCACGATGCCCGTCGCGGTCACGATCAGGACGACGGCCTCACCCCGGTGCTCGCGCCACAGCGGCACGATCTCCTTCACCGGTACGAGCTTCCAGCCGGCGTGCACCAGCACGCCCGCCAGCGCGGCGACCGGGATCACCCCGAGCGCGGCGGGAAGCAGCGCGGCGAACAGCAGCAGCCACACGCCGTGCAGCACACGTGCCGCCTTCGTACGGGCACCCGCCTGCACGTTGGCGGCGCTGCGTACGATGACCGCGGTCATCGGCAGGGCCCCGAGCGCCCCGCAGACGGCGTTGCCCGTGCCCTGTGCGATGAGTTCCATGTCGTAGTCGGTGCGCCGCCCGTCGTGCAGCCGGTCCACCGCGGCGGCGCTGAACAGGCTCTCGGCGGATGCGATCAGGGTGAAGGCCAGCACGGTCCCGATCATGGACAGGCTCGCCAGCCCCGCGAACTGCTCGGCGCCGGGCGGCTGGACGACGTCGAGCAGCCCCGCCACCTCGACGCGCTCGACCGGCAGGTCGAACAGCACGACCGCGCCCGTGGCGAGCGCGACCGCCGCCAGCTGCCCCGGCAGCAGCCGCGCCGCGCGCGGGATGCGGGGCCACAGGACGAGCACCGCGATGGTGCCCGCGCCGACGGCGAGCGCGGTGAGCGCCGTGGGGGAGACGACGGTGCCCGCGACCAGTCCGGGTAATCCGGCGATCTTCGCCGGGCCGCCGGCCGGTGCCGCGGTGTCGGTCAGGGCGTAGACCTGTCCGGCGATCAGCACCAGGCCGATGCCGGCCAGCATGCCCTGGACGACGGCGACGGAGATGGCCCGGAACCAGCGGCCGAGCCGGAGCACCCCCATGGCGAGCTGCAGCGCGCCGGCGCAGAGCACGAGCACGCCCAGCGAGGGTAGTCCGAACTCCTCGACCGCCTCGTAGACCAGGACGGTCAGCCCGGCGGCCGGGCCGGACACCTGGAGGCTGCTGCCGGGGAGTATGCCGGTCACGATGCCGCCGACGATGCCGGTGACCAGACCGAGTTCGGCCGGCACCCCGGAGGCGACGGCCACGCCCACGCACAGCGGCAGGGCGACGAGGAAGACGACGAGGGAGGCGGTGACGTCGGCGCGCAGCGACTGCGGACGGGGCAGTCGCGACGCGGCGCTGATGAGGCGGCTCACCGGGCGGGGGCGGGGGTGAGGGAGCCGCGGACGGGCCGCGGGGGCCGGACGGCTGGTGGGGGGAGGGGGGAACAGGAGGTGGGGGATGGGGGGATGAAGGTCTTCACGCGGGTGTCCTCCATTGCGCCCCGGCGCCGGCGTGGGCGGGGGCGAACGTGGTCGTGCGGTGTGGGGGGTCGGTCTCCCGGTTCGCGGGCGCCGCGTACGAGTGCAGGTGCGTGCACGTGGACGCGCGGGCGCCGGCGAGGACCCGGGCCGGGGTAGGGCCCGGGCCGCGGACGACGACCGCGGTCAGGAGGGGGGAGCAGGCGGCGCGCCGTGCCTCAGCAGCGGAACGCGCCGTGGGCGACCGGTAGTTCTCCTGATCTGGAGAGGGGTACGGCCTGCCGGGCGGTCCGCGGCGCCGTCACGGCGGCGGACACCTGGGCGTCGTCCACCGGAACCATCTCGTCGGTTCCGGTGGCGCCCCGCGGAGCGGATGCCGGGGCCGGGACGCTCACCGTCGCGGGCAGCACCAGGCGTATGCCGTTGCTCCCGTGCCTCCGTGCGAGGCAGTTGCGGGTCTCGGGCTCCGCGCGAGCCACCGTCGTGCCCGTGCCGCGGCCGGAGGAGGCGGGAACGGGCTCGGCGGCGGCGCAGCCTATCGCCGCGAACAAGGAGAGCAGCAGTGCCGCCATGACGGCGACAGCACGCGCAACTCCCTTGGCCGATACCACAGGTGCCCCCGTTCGGATGCGTAGCCGCCCTTCATTTTGCGCAGACAGCCACTCCATTTTGCAAGCTCTTTAGGTAAACGGAGCGTAAATGATCCGTCACCCAAACGGATGCATCTGGCGCTTCTTGACGTCCCGACAGGTCCCGGAGCACTATTCACCGCATGATGAATAAAGCCGAGGAGCCCCGGGAACCGGGCCCCGGATCCGCCGTGCACGCCTCCGGGCTCACCGTCGTCCGCGGTGGCCGCACCGTCCTGGACGCCCTGGAGTTCACCGTCCCCCGAGGCGAGATCACCGGCCTGCTGGGCCCCAGCGGCTGCGGCAAGTCGACCCTCATGCGCGCCGTCGTCGGCACCCAGGCGGCCGTCACCGGCACCCTCGACGTCCTCGGCCTGCCCGCCGGCCACCGCGACCTGCGCCCCCGCGTCGGCTACGTGACCCAGGCCGCCTCCGTCTACCTCGACCTGACCGTCCGCCAGAACCTCGCGTACTTCGCCGCCGTCCTCGGCGGCGACGCCCCCGGACACGTCGAACGCGCCATCGCCGACGTCGACCTGACCTCCCACGCCACCGCCCTCGCCGGCAACCTCTCCGGCGGACAGCTGGGCCGCGTCTCCCTCGCCGTGGCGCTGCTCGGCACCCCCGAACTGCTCGTGCTCGACGAACCCACCGTCGGCCTCGACCCCGTCCTGCGCCGCGACCTGTGGGAGCTCTTCCACCGCCTCGCCGCCGAACGGGGCGCGACCCTCCTCGTCTCCAGCCACGTCATGGACGAGGCCGAGCGCTGCCACCGGCTCCTCCTGATGCGCGAGGGGCGCATCCTCGCCCAGGGCGCCCCCGACGCGCTCCGCGCGCGCACCGGCGCCCCCACCGTCGAGGACGCCTTCCTCCGCATCGTCGACGAGGCCGCCGGAAAGCTCCCCCACCAGGCCGAGGAGAACGTCCGATGAGCACGCGCCGCACCCTCGCCACCGCCCGCCGCGTACTGCTGCAACTGCGTCACGACCCGCGCACCATCGCCCTGATGGTCGTCGTGCCCTGCGTCCTGCTGACCCTGCTGTCCTGGGTGTACGACGCCGGCCCGCGCACCTTCGACACCGTCGGCGCCTCGCTGCTGGGCATCTTCCCGCTCATCACGATGTTCCTGGTCACCTCCATCGCGACGCTGCGCGAACGCACCTCCGGCACCCTGGAGCGCCTGCTGTCCATGCCGCTCGGCAAGGGCGACCTGCTCGCCGGGTACGCCCTCGCCTTCGGCGCCGTAGCCGTCGTCCAGGCAGCCCTCGCCACCGGGCTCGCCGTCCTCGCGCTCGGCCTCGACGTCACCGGCTCCGCCTGGCTGCTGCTCGTGGTCGCCCTCGCCGACGCCTGCCTCGGCACCGCCCTCGGACTCTTCGTCAGCGCCTTCGCCACCAGCGAGTTCCAGGCCGTGCAGTTCATGCCCGCCGTGCTGCTCCCGCAGATCCTGCTCTGCGGACTGCTCATGCCGCGCGACCGGATGCAGCCCGTGCTGGAGGCCATCTCCAACGTGCTGCCGATGTCGTACGCCGTCGACGGCATGCAGCAGGTGCTCACCCACACCGGCGTCACCGGTGACTTCGTCCGCGACCTCGCCGTCGTCGCCGGCAGCGCCGCCCTCGCCCTCGCCCTCGGCGCGGCCACGCTCCGCCGCCGTACGGCCTGATCCCCGCGGGTGACCGCACCGTGGACGGCACGGCCTCCGGGCCGTCCACGGTGCGAGGATGGCCCCATGACGCAGAAAGTCGCGGTGCTCGGCACCGGCAAGATCGGTGAGGCCCTGCTGTCGGGCATGCTCCGTGCCGGCTGGAAGCCGGAGAACCTGCTGGTGACCGCGCGCCGCCCGGCCCGCGCCCAGGAGCTGCACTCCCGCCACGGCGTCGAGTCGGTCTCCAACGAGGAGGCGGCCAAGACCGCCGACACCCTCATCCTCGCCGTCAAGCCCCAGGACATGTCCGCCCTCCTGGAGGAGCTCGCCCCGCACGTCGCCGCCGACCGGCTGATCATCAGCGCCGCGGCCGGCGTCCCGACCTCGTTCTTCGAGGAGCGCCTCGCGGACGGCATCGCGGTCGTCCGCGTCATGCCCAACACCCCGGTCCTGGTCGACGAGGGCATGTCCGTCATCTCCGCCGGCAGCCACGCCGCCGAGGAGCACCTGCTGCGCACCGAGGAGATCTTCCAGCCGGTCGGCAAGACCCTGCGCATCCCCGAGTACCAGCAGGACGCCGCCACCGCCCTGTCCGGCTCCGGACCCGCGTACTTCTACTACCTGGTCGAGGCCATGACCGACGCCGGCATCCTCCTCGGCCTGCCGCGCGCCCAGGCCCACGACCTGATCGTGCAGTCCGCGATCGGCGCCGCCGTGATGCTGCGCGACAGCGGCGAGCACCCCGTCAAGCTCCGCGAGGCCGTCACCTCACCCGCCGGCACCACCATCAACGCCATCCGGGAACTGGAGAAGCACGGCGTGCGCCACGCCCTGATCGCCGCCCTGGAGGCCGCCCGCGACCGCAGCCGCGAGCTGGCCTCCGGCAACGGCTGACCGACCGCCGGCCGGGGCGGCGGGTCCCCGCCGCCGCCGGCACGTCCTCAGCCCGGCGGCAGCAGCCCGATCGCCCGGTAGGCCGCGTCGACCGTCGGGCGGGCCAGGGCCCGCGCCCGCTCGGCACCCTCCCTGAGCACCCCGTCCACGTACCCGGGATCGGCCACCAGCTCCGCATGCCGTTCCCGCAACGGCCGCAGCTCCTCCACCACCGCCTCGGCGGCGTCCTTCTTCAAGGCGCCGTACGAGTCGCAACGCGCCGCGAGGTCCTGCGGCGCCCGCCCGGTGCACGCGGCCAGGATCTCCAGCAGGTTCGCCACCCCGGGCCGCTCCTGCGGGTCGTACTCCACGTCCCGCCCGCTGTCCGTCACCGCCCGCAGCACCTTCCTGCGGACGACCTCCGGTTCGTCGAGCAGGTAGACGATCCCCGGACCGGTGTCCTCGGACTTCCCCATCTTCGACCCCGGGTCCTGCAGGTTCATCACCCGCGCCGCCACCTGCGGCAGCACCGCCCGGGGGACGGTGAACACGGGCCCGTACCGGTGGTTGAACCGCGCCGCCAGATCCCTGGTCAGCTCGACGTGCTGCGCCTGGTCGTCCCCGACGGGCACCTCGTCCGCCCCGTACGCCAGGATGTCCGCCGCCATCAGCACGGGGTACGTCAGCAGGGACAGCCGCACACTGCCGCCGCGCCGCTGCTCCCTGGCCGCCTTCTCCTTGTACTGCACCATCCGCCGCATCTCCCCGTCCATGGCGGTGCACTCGAGGAGGTACGCCAGCCGGGTGTGCTCGTCCACATGGCTCTGCACGAAGAGCGTGCAGACCCGCGGGTCGAGGCCGGCCGCCAGCAGGAGCGTCGCCGCCTGCCGGCTCAGCCGCCGTACGCGGGCCGGATCGTGCTCGACGGTGAGCGCGTGCAGGTCCACGACGCAGAAGAGCGACTCGGCCCGGTGCTGGTCCACAGCCGCCCACTGCCGCACGGCGCCCAGGTAGTTGCCCAGGGTCAGGTGCCCCGTCGGCTTGATCCCGCTGAAGACCCTCGTCATCGGTGTTCCTTCCGGCTGTGGGGCCGCCGCGGTCGGCGGGCCGGGAGCAGAAACACCTACGGCCGCCGAAGCGGCGGCCGTTGGGTGCATGCGCTGGGTGGTCGGCCGCCGTCAGGCGGCCCACCACAGGTACGAGTGCGCATGCTCGGTCATGGCTCGAAGGTAACGCGCAAACCTGTTGACGGCCACAGGTTTGAAGCACCGTGGGGCGTGGTGTAGTGTTCTCTAGCTGCCTCGGACGGGGTCACCTTTCCAACGGCGGCCACTCAAGCCGCCCGGCGGCAAACCACTACTGCACGATCTCCCCTCGGGGACGATTTCGGCATGCCGAAATTCGAACCGAATGGCTCGATTATGAACCGCCGGGGAAATCCGCTAACGTAGTGGACACGCCGGAAGGCGCGAAACAAAAACCCCGCTCCAACAGGGGGCCGGAAACGAAGAGCGGAAACGCGAAACGGATCTGGTAAGGTTGGAGACAACGAAGGGAAAGCCCGGAGGGGCCGGTGAAACGGTCTCGAAGGAAGCTTCCGTTCCTTGAGAACTCAACAGCGTGCCAAAAGTCAACGCCAGATATGTTGATACCCCGTCCATCTCGGACGAGGTTCCTTTGTAG